>JBCDIS010000042.1:0-45230 GCA_038748685.1 Acidobacteriota bacterium
GTGACGACGGACGTGACGACCGATGTCACCACCGACGTGACGACGGACGTGACGACCGATGTCACCACCGACGTGACGACGGACGTGACGACCGATGTCACCACCGACGTGACGACGGAGGTGACCACCGAAGTGGTGAGCGACGTGACGGATGTCGACATCATCGCCGCCGTCGTCAAACCCACCAGGACCGTCGCCAAGGGGAACGTCGGCGCCCACGTGCCGATGCCGGAGGTACCTAAGGAGGGTGGCCCGGGGCTCTCCGATGCCGTGCGGCCGAGCGCCGCGCCGGAGGACGGGGGACCGTCCGCGGCGCCGCCGGGCGGCGAGCCCACCACCACCGTCGACGCCACCGTCGACATCGACGTCACCGTCGACGTCGACCCGGGGGGCCCCGTACCGACCGAGGGCCGTCCGAAGAAGGGCTGAAGAGCCGGCCGGGACTCCGTGACGTCGGGCTCGCGACTCAGCGGGGTCCCGGCCCTTTTTCCCAGGAAAACCTCTCCGCGCAATAAACCGAGGCCCCGCGATGACCTATCTGCAAGACCGTCCCCAGACCCTTATTCACTACGACCGCCGGCGCTTCGACTTCCGCGCCTGGGCCCACCGTGCCCTGGGGTGCCCCGCCATGGGCTGCTCCGACCTCGGCCTCCTCCACAGGCACCTCAGCCCCTCCCAGCGGGAGGATCTGGGGGCCACCCGCAAGGCCCTGCTGGCCCGGCTCGACGACGCCTTCGGCGAGGTCGCGGACCTCTACCGGCGCTTCGTCGCCGAGGTGGTGGCCCCGCGCTTCGGCAAACTGGTGTCGTACCAGGATCCCCCCATCTTTCGGGTGCAGCTCGACGGCTTTGGAACCATCAGCCCCTTCCACTGCGACCGCTTCTTCAACGACGACCCGGAATCCCCGGTGCTGCGGCGTTCCCGCAACGTCTGGGTGCCCCTCACCCCGGTGGCGGGGAACAACAGCCTGTGGATCGAAAGTGCCCCCGGCGCGGGGGACCATCGGCCGGTGGCGGCGGACTTCGGCCAGGCCCTGATCTTTGACGCCATGTCCCTCGAGCACGGGAGCCGGGCCAACGATACCGGCGTCACCCGGGTCAGCTTCGAGCTCCGCTCGCTGCCGAGCAAGGTGCAGTCCGTGGACCATTGGGCGGGCCCGTACCTCCCGACGGTTCGGCGCCTGGCGGACGGTTCCCTGGTTCGCGGCCCGTCCTTCGAGCTGCGGGGCGACGGCACCCTACGTTTCGACGGCCACCTCGCCAGGGGCGTCGAATACCGGGAGGCCGGCAGTCGCCTGACCTGGACGTCCGCCGACGGGGGGACCCGCGGCGACGTGGAGTTCCATGATCTAGACGGCGACGGTGTGTCGGCACCCCGATGCAACTTCACCGGGACCTTGGATCTCGGGGGCGAAGCGCCGACGTTCTTCAGCGGAGCCCTGGCCCTGCCGTCCGCGGTGGGCGCCTTGTCGTGAAGCTGGGCATGGCGAGGCCAGATCCCGGGTCGGGGCCCTACCCATCCCCGATTCGGCGAATCTCGAGCCTCGTCCCAGAGCCCCTTCACGCCGGGATGTGGGACGACGTGGATCCCACCGCCGCCGACGGTGTGGTGGTGCCCTACATCTTCCAGACCCGGTCGCCGTCGCCGGCGGAGCCCCCGCGGGCGATGAGGGCCCTCGCCGAAGCCGTCCCCGAGTACCGGCGAGCGCCCGAGAAGTGCCTCTTCTTCGATGCCTCCGACTACGAAGCTCCGTACGACTTTCTGGGGCGGAGGCAGCTGTTCAAGACCTCCGCGGGATACCGATTCCCGTGGATCCACCCGCTGCCCTACGTCGTGGCCACCGTAGACCCGAAGCCGATCGAGTCCGCCGACCTCGTTCTCGGTTTCGTCGGTTGCCCCAAGACCCACCCCCTGCGCCAGTCCCTCGCCGTCCACGCCAGGATCTGGGGCCGGGGGATGGCGGTGGACGTGGAGCTGACGGACAGTCCCTTCTTTTCCCTTCCGCCGGAGCGCCGCCGAGCCGCCGCCGAGCGGTTTCGGTCCGTGATGCGCCGCGCCCGCTTCCAGCTCTGCCCCCGGGGGCGCGGTCTCAACAGCCGGCGCTTCTTCGAAACCCTGGCCCACGGGCGTATTCCGGTCCTCATCGCCGACGCCGCCCGCCTGCCCCTGGAGTCGGCGATCGACTATCGGCGATTCGTGGTGCGGGTCCCCGAAGGTATGGTGCGCTGGCTTCCGGAGTACCTACGGGAGTTCGAAGCCCGGCACGACCTCGCGGAAGCGTCTCGCCTGGCGTTACGGGCGCATCGACAACACCTCGCCCCAGACCGCCTCCGGCATCTGGTAGAGGTCTCCCTGCGCTGCGCCGGGCCCGCCGCGTGACGGCAACATCCTTCTCGACTTGGTCGATCCTCGGTGTACAGGCCACTTAGGGGTGCGTTACCATGGAGTCCTCAACGCTGCCTGTTCCCGCAGGCGGCTCTCGGTTCCTTTGACACGTCTTGTGCCCCCCTCCGCCCGCGCCCGCAGCTTTCGAGATGGATAGCCATCGTTGGCGACACTATGTCGCCGACGTACTGGAGTCGGTGACCGTTTCGATGGGCCACGGAGATTCGATGGCCCGTTCTCAACACTTCAGGAGAGAGATCATGAGCAACCTCAACGAGACCTTGGAACAGGCGATGAGAATCGACGGCGCCATCGGCGTCGCCCTCGCGGACTACGAGAGCGGCATGTGCCTCGGCACTGCGGGGGGCCGCGCCGGGTTCGACCTGGAGGTGGCGGCGGCCGGCAACTCCGAGGTGATTCGCTCCAAGCTCAAGGTGATGGAGGCCCTCGGCCTCGATGATCAGATCCAGGATATCCTGATCACCCTCAGCGGCGAGTACCACCTCATGTTTCCTCGGCGGGGCACCTCGCTGTTCATGTACATGAGCTTCGATCGCAAGTCCGCCAACCTGGCGATGGCCCGTCACAAGCTGTCCGAGCTGGCGAAGAACCTCAGCGTCTGATCGGACCACGGGACCGGTTCCCGTCGAGGATGCACCGTGCCGAGCATCGACTCGAAGACTGGCAACCTGATTGTCCATATCGTCTACGACGGTTGCCCCTGCTCGGGCAAGACGGAGACCGTCCGTTCCCTCGGTAGGCTGCTGCGGCGGGAGGTCTACACGCCGGAGGAGCGGGACGGACGGACCCTCCTTTTCGACTGGATGGACTACCAAGGTGGCCTTCGAATGGGGAGGCCGATCCAGTGTCGGGTCATTGCGGTTCCCGGTCAGGTGGAGCTGCGCCGCCGCCGTGCTGCGATCCTTTCCGCAGCTGACGCCGTGGTGTTCGTCGCGGATTCGACCCCGGCGGGATTCGACATGTCCACGACCCAATTCGCAGACTTGCAAGATCTCCTCGCTCAGCGAAAGAGGGCCGTGCCGATCGTCCTCCAGCTCAACAAGCGGGATCTGGGGGACGCCCTACCGGCGGACCAGATGCTCGCTTCCCTGGAGGGCCCGGATGTCCGTAAGCACACCCTCACCGTGGCGACGGAGGGCACCGGCGCACGGGAAACCTTCGTTTTCGCCGTCGCGGAAGCCCTGAGGGCCCTCGAGGAGGAGGGGCAGCTTTACCGGATCGGCTCGAACGAGCACTCCACCCAAGAGGTGGTGCTGCCGGAGCCGGATATGTTGCAGGAAATCCTGAAGGGCTATGGTCCACCCCGTGTCTGAGGAATTGCGCCCCGGCGGGGCGCCTTCGGCGGGTGAGCCGGCTACTGCCGGTATGGACGTCGATGTCGCGGTGATCGGGGCCGGACCGGTGGGGCTGGCCTGCGCCATCGCCGCCAAGCGGCGGGGGCTCGTCGCCCGGGTGATCGACAAGGGACCCTTGGTGTGCTCCTTGGTGGGGTACCCCCACCGCATGGAGCTGTTTTCGACCCCTGATCTGATCGAGATCGGCGGCCACCCCTTCTCCACCCCCCGCTACAAACCCACCCGGGAGGAGGCCATCGACTACTACCGCGGCGTCGCCCGGGCGGAATCCCTCGACCTCCGGCTGTACGAGAAGGTCGTGGCGGTGGAAGGGGAATCCGGTGCCTTCGAGGTGGTGACCGACAGGGGGCGCCACCGGTGCCGCTTCGTGGTGGCGGCCACCGGCTTTTTCGATGTCCCCAATCTTCTTGGGATCGACGGCGAAGCACCGCCGCGGGTGGTCCACTATTACCGCGAGCCCTACCCCTACACGGGGCAGGACGTGGTGGTGGTTGGGGGAAAGAACTCCGCCGCCAAGGCGGCCCTGGACTGCTACCGGAACGGAGCGCGGGTCACCCTCGTCCACCGCGGCGAGGGGCTGTCGGATCGGGTGAAGTACTGGATCCGGCCGGATCTCGAGAACCGGATCTCCGAAGGGAGCATCCAGGCCCACTTCCGTTCCCGGTTGACGGCCCTGGGGCCGGGGACCGCCGCCCTCGAGACCCCGGACGGCGAAGTGGAGATCGCCAACGATTTCGTGATCGCCATGACCGGCTATCGGCCGGACTACGGGTTCCTGGACCGCCTGGGGATCGCGACCGGCGACGATCCGGCCCGCACGCCCATCTTCGATGCCCAGAGCTTCGAGACCAACCGCCCCGGCGTCTACCTGGCGGGCACGGTTTGCGGGGGTCTGCACACCGGCCGGTGGTTCATCGAGAACGGGCGGCACCACGCCGAGCAAATCGCCGAACACATGACGTCGGGGTCGGCGCCGGAGGTGGATTTGGCGGGCCGCCACTGGATCACCGCCGAGTAGGTCACCGCCGAGTAGGCCGGCGCTGAGGAGCCGGCGCCGAGTAGGCCGCCGGTCCGCGCCGGCGGCCCCTAGGTTGGGCTCCCTAGGTAGCGGCGTCGGCCCCGGGGAGAACGACCGCTGTTTCGAAATCGGGGGATCCTGCGCCGTCCTCGGTGCCGGATTCCGCCGCACCGTCCCCCGTTCCCTTTCTGCGGGCGGCGAAGGATTCCTTGAGACGGAGCAGGAGATCGTAGAGTACCGGCACCACGATCAGGGTCAGGAACGTGGCGAAGCCGAGCCCGAAGATCACCGCCACCCCCATGGATCGCCAGTAGTCGCCGGACTCGCTGCCGAGCGAGATCGACAGGGAGCGGAAGTCGATCTCGAATCCGGTGGTGAGGGGCAAAAGACCCAGCACCGTGGTGGTGGCGGTCAGCAGGACCGGGCGCAGCCGCCGCAGGCCGGTGGTCATCACCACCTCCCGGCGGGGCAGGCCCCGGGCCCGCAGCTGTTCGGCGTAGTCCAGCAGGACGATGGCGTTGTTGACCACGATCCCCGCCAGTGAAATGACCCCGACCCCGGTGAGGACGATGGAGAAGGGCAGACCCGTCACCAGGAGGCCGATCAGCACGCCGAACATCGACATGCCCACCGACGACACGATGATGGCGGGGATGGCGAAGGAGTCGAACTTGCCCACCATCAGCGCCAGGACCAAGACCACCGCGTAGAGGAAGGCGCTCGAGAGGAAGGCCTTGGCCTCCTCCTCTTCCTGCTGCTGGCCGCCGAGCTCTATGCTGTAGCCCGCGGGCAGGAGATCGGGAATCTCGGCGACGCGGCGCAGGGCCTCCTGCCGCACCGGCTCCGCCAGGTTGGTACTGGTGACCTGGCCCGAGATGGTGACGACCCGCCGGCGCTCTTTGTGGTTGATGGCGAGCAGGGAGGACGTACGCTCGATCCGCGCCAGGCTGCTGACGGGGACCTGGTCGCCGCTGTCGCCGACGACCGTCAGCCTCGCGAGATCTTCGAGGGAGGAGCGCGAGCCCTCCTGGAGGCGGACGACGATGTCGACCTCCTCGTCGCCGACCCGATACTTGGACGCCTCGGTGCCGTTGACCGCGGTGCGGATGGTGCCGGCGACGTTGGCCATCGTCAGTCCGAGCCGCGACGCCTGGATACGATCGAGGTGGACCCGGACCTCCGGACGTTCGAGGTCGAAATCATCCTCCAACGACACCAGCCCCGGGATGTCCTCGATGGCCCCGCGGATGCGGGCGGCGATGCCTCCGAGGACCTCGAAATCGTCGCCGGCGATCTCGATCGACACCGGAGGGCCGGTGGGGAGCCCGTCGTCGAGGCGGTCTACCCGCAGCTCGACGCCGGGGATCTCGCCGACGAGATCCCGGGCCTGGGCCAGGGTCTCGCGGGAGTCCTGGGTGCGTTCCCCGCGGGGCACCAGGTCGAGGGTGAGGCGGGCGGCATTGGGGGTGGGTCCGGCGTCGCCGAAATCGTCCTTCTGGGATCCCTCCCCGACGCTGGTGGACATCACCCGTAGGTCCGGCAGGTCGGCGAGGCGGGCCTCCAGCTCCCGGGCCACGGCGTTGGTTTTCTCGATGCGGGTTCCGGGCCGCAGGTTGGCGTCCACCTTGATCTGGTTCGGCTTCTCCTCGGTGAAGAACTCGATGCCGCTGTTGAAGCGGGCGAAACCCACCAGCACTAGGGCGAAAAGGACGAAGGTCCCCACTAGGATCCGCGCCGGGTGGTCGAGGGACCAGCCGAGGAGACGGCGATAGCGGGTCGCCAGGCCTTCCCCCCGCCGGGTCAGCCAGGAGGACGGGCCCCCGGACCGGTTGGGAACCACCCGCATGAAGGCGGAGCACAGGACCGGGTTGATGGTGAAGGCCACCACCAGGGACGACAGGAGCGCCAGGCTCACTGTGATGGGCAGGTAGCTCATGAAGTCGCCCATCACCCCCGGCCAGAAGATGAGGGGGGCGAAGGCGCCGACGGTGGTGAAGGTGGAGACGGCGATGGCCGCCGACACCTCGCGGGTGGCGCGGCCGGCGGCCTCCAGACGGCCTGCCCCCTCCTGCATATGGCGGTAGATGTTCTCGATCACCACCACCGCGTTGTCCACCAGCATCCCCACCGCCAGCACCATGGAGAACAGCACCACCATGTTCAGGGTGATGCCGGTGAGCTGGACGACGACGAAGGTGAGCAGCATGGAGAACGGGATCGACAGTCCGACGAAGATCGACGTCCGCAGGCCGAGGGCGAACACCAGCACGATGACCACCAGCAGCAGGCCCGAGAGGATGCTGTTCTCGAGGTCCCGAACCTGCTGGCGGATTTCGAGGCTCTGCTCGGCGAGGAACGCCACCTCGAGGCCGGCGGGCCAGTCCTCGGAGCGGGCTTCGACCCGGGACCGGACCTTCTCGCTAACGTCGACGACGTTGGCCCCGAGCCGCTTCTGGACCAGCAGGGCGACGGACTCGCGGCCGTCGATTCGGGCGTAGGAAGCCCGGTCCTCGAAACCGAACCGGACATCCGCCACGTCGCGGACGTAGATCGGCCGCCCCCCCTGGGCGGAGACCACGAAGTCCGCAACGTCGAGGGGGTCCTGGACCTCGCCGGGGACCCGGACCGCGTAGGTCAGATCCCCGAGGTCCATGTCGCCGCCTGGGATCGACACGTTCTCATCGCGGACGGCGTCGACCACGTCGTCTAGGGATAGGCCGTAGAGCCGCAGGCGTTCGGGGTCCACCTCCACCCGCACCTGGCGGTCCCGCAGGCCCACCAGATCCGCCGACAGGACACCGGAGATGCCCTCCACGTCGTCCTGCAGATCCTCGGCGATCCGCTTGAGGATCACCGGCCCGACATCGCCGGAGAGGTGGACCTGGAGGATGGGGACCTGGGAGAAGCTGATCTCTTCGAGGATCGATTCCTCCGCCTCCTCGGGGAAGTCGGCCCGCGCCAGGTCCACCCGGTCCCGCACCTTCGCCAGGGCGGCGTCGACGTCGGTCCCGGAGGTGAACTCCACCGACACCAGGGACAGGCTCTCCATGGACCTCGAGGTGAGCTTCTTCAGGCCGTCGATGCCGGCGATCTCCCGCTCCAGGGGCTGGGTGAGCTGCTTCTCCACCTCCTCCGGCGCGGCCCCGGGGTAGACGGTGGTGACGAAAATCACCGGCACGTTGATGTCGGGGAACTTCTCCCGCGGCAGGGTGTTGTAGGCCGAGAGCCCGAGGAGCACCAGGGCGGCGGTCATGAAGAATACGGTGGCCCGGTGGCCTAGGGCGCCGTCGACGATGGACACGGTCAGCCCTCCACCCCGAGAGTGGGGGAGACGTCGCCGGTCACCAGGACCTTCTGTCCGGGGCTGATGCTGCGCTGACCCTCGACCACCACCCGGTCCCCGGCGGCGAGGCCCGCGGTCACCACCACGAGGTCCCCGTCGAGCACGGGTCCGAGGCTTACGGTGCGCTGCTCCGCACGCTCCCCTTCGACGACGTAGACCACCGTCCCATCGTCCAGCTCCACCAGAGCCTCGAGGGGCACCCGGAGGGCGTCTTCGATGACCCGCCGGGGCAGCTCCACGCGGGCCACCATGCCGGGTTTCAGCCGACCGTCTTCGTTGTCGATCTCGATCTCCACGTCGAGGGTACGGGCGGAAGCGTCGAGCTCGGCGGCGAGGCGCGCCACCTGGCCTTCGAAGGGCTCCGCAGGCAGCGAGTCGACGAGGATGCGGACCGGCAGGCCGGTGCGCAGGAACGGCACGTCCGACGCGGGGGCCGGCGCCCGGACCTTGACCCTGCGGGTGTCGAGCAGCTCCACCACCGGCTGCCCCGGGGTCACGTAGTCGCCGACCTCCACGTGGCGTTTGGCGACGGTACCGCCCCAGGGGGCCGCGACCGTGGATTTTTCGAGCTGGAGCCGCGCGGACGCCAGCTGCGCCGCCGCCACGTCCCGGAAGGTGACGGCGTCGAGGAACTGGCTTTGGGTGATGGAGCGGCGCTCCAAGAGCTGCTGGGCGCGGTCGAATTGCGCCCTGCGCTGCCGATCGACGGCCTCGGCCTCCGCCAGCGCCTGGGCGAGGGAGCGGGTGTCGATGGCTACGAGGACAGCTCCGCTGCCGATCCGGCGCCCTTCCTCGGCGCGGACCGACTCCACCCGCCCGGCCACTTCGGCGGCGAGCACCGCCCGGCGCAGGGGGAGGATGTCCGCCGGCAGGCTGGCGAGGTCCACCGCGCGGTAGGGCTCGACGGTGGTTACCGTCACCACCGGGACCCGCTCCTCGCGGGGGGCGGTTTCGGCCCCGTTCCGCCCGGCGGTGGGCGCCGCCGTGGTTTCGGCGGCGGCGGGCTCCTGACCGGGGGCGCAGCCGGAGGTGACGAGCAGGCAGACGCCCAGGGCGGCGGCGGTCGCGAGTCGTAGGGAAAGACCTCGATACGCGCGACCCGGATACGTGCCTGGCACCGCTTTGGTCCGATCTTTAGACATGTCTGGCACCGCGTCTTTGGAAGTGAATGGGACCAGATCTCTAGACGTGTCTGGCACCGGATTCTTGAGTCGGCCTCCAGACGTGCCTGGCACCTGGAGGGTGGGGGACTTGGACTTCGGCGTCATGGGGCTCCCTCCTCGGGAGTCGACGGGGACGGGGTCGCTGGGTTCTGGGTGCTGGAAGGGCCCGGGGGGGCCGCGAGGGCTTCGGTGGGGAGCAGGCCCACGGCGCGGCGCAGGCGTGCGGCCTGGATGCGGACGTCGAGCTCGGCGTCGTCCGCCGCCAGCTGACGGCGGACCGCCTGGTCCTGGGCGTCGAGGAGATCCGCCTGGAGGGCCACCCCGAGGCGGTAGCTCTCCTGGGCGACGCGGGCGGCTTCGCCGGCGGCGCGGGCGGCGGAGAGGGCGGCGGTCCTGCGACGCAGGGCGGTGTCGTAGGCCACCAAGCGTTCCTGGATCTCGAAGGCGACGGTCCGCTCGAGGTCGAGCAGGCGCCAGCGCAGCTGATCCCGCTGTGAATCGAGTTGGGCTACCTGGCCGGCCCGGCGTCCGCCGTCGAAGAGATTCCACGAGAAGCCGACGGTGACCCGCCAATCGGCGAAGAGGGGGTCGTCCAGGTTCTCCAGCAGCCGGACCTGGCGACCGTAGGCGCCTGTGAGGTCCAGCTGGGGACGGCCGTCCGCCCGGGTGACGGTGCGCTGACGGGCCAGGGCGTCGATCTGCAGCCGCAGGTCGGCGAGCTCGGGGCGTCGGCCCCGGGCGACATCGAGCAGGGCATCGAAGGTGGGGGGCTTCGCCCCTTGGCGGGTTTCACCGCCGTGGACCTCGATGGGGGTGCGGGGGTCGAGTCCCAGGATGGCCTTCAGACGACTGCGGGCGACGGCGATGCGGCCCGTCACGTCCGCCGCCACCGGCCCCACCTCTTCGAGGGCCGCCACCGCCCGCAGGCGCTCCAGCTCGGTGGCTTCCCCGAGCTCGTAGCGGGCGTCGACGACGTCGAGGGATGCCCGCCGGGCGGCCTCCTGGGCGTCCACCGTCTCCGCCTCCGCGAGGGCGGCGAGCAGCCGGTAGTAGAGCTCCGCGGCGTCGAGCGCCGTGTCGAGCTCGGCGGCGCGGATCTGGGCATCGGTGATGTCGACCGCCAGCTCCGCCAGCTCCAGCGCCGCCCGCACCTTGCCGCCGCTGTAGATCGGCTGCTCGACCTCCACCGCCAGGCTCCAAAGCTCCTGCTCGCCGGGTTCGAAGTCGGGAAAGAGGTCGACGATGTCTTCGAAGTCCGGGCTGTTGAGCAGGGCTGGGTTCCGGGATCGGTTCCAGGAGGCCACCAGGTCCACTTCGGGCCAGGCGTCGGCGGCGGCCTCGTCGACCCCGCCGGCCACCTCGGCCCGGCGGGCTGTTTCGGCCCGCAGGGCGGCGTTCTGCTCCAGGGCCAGGTCCACCACGGTCTCGAGTCCGAGGGCCCGGGGCTCTTCGGCGCCGCGTTCGGCGGCGCCGGCGGAAAGGGTCAGGGCGGCGGCGAGGAGCAGCCCGAACGGTTTGGGGGTCATCGGGGGTCTCATGGGGTTTCCGCGGCGATGCCGCGCCAGAACAGGGTCCAGAGGTCTTCGAGGTACGCGTGGTAGCGGCTCTGGCGGTTGTCGAAGGTGAAGAGGTGATGGAAGAGAATGCCGTCGATGAAGGTCTGCCAGGCCATCAGAAGGAGATCCACCGAGACGCCCACGACCTCCCCGCGCTCTACGGCTTCGGAGAAGAAAGCAGTCAGGCGACGTTCATGGTCGCGAGCTTGTTCGGCGATCATCGCCTCCACTCGACGTTCTAGGCTGCCCCCGACGTGGGACACCGCCACCCGACAAAGTGCCGTTTTGTGCGGGTTGTCGATGGCGAATTCGACGATGGTGAAAAGGTGACGGTGAAGTCGCTCCCGACAAGACCCTTGGCCGTCGAGGGCGGAATGGCTGTTGGTGCTCCAGGCGTCGAAGCTGCGCCTGAGGAGATCGAGGAAGATCTCTTCCTTCGACGGGTAGTAGTTGTACAGGCTTGGTTTGCGGATCCCCAGCCGGGTGGCGATGTCCGCCAGGGATGTGCCGGCGTAGCCCTTCTCGGCGAAGAGCTCGAGGGCGACCGCCCTGAGGCGATCCGCGGTCGACGTGGGAGCTACGTCCCCTTGGGACTTGGGTTGCATGGTGGGTGGAGGGAGAAGCTCGGGTGGGGCGGTCTAGGTGGAGCGATGGGTCTGGCGCTGAACGGAGACTAACGAACGGTCGTTAGTCTAGGGGCGACCCTAGATACGGTCAAGGGGTCCAACATGTTCTGTGGAAGAATCGGGGCATGCCGAGTCTTCATGGGGCCGCCGATCCCCCGCCCTCCGCGAGTTCCGATCCGCCCCGGGGGGTCCACCCTTGACCTACCCCCTGCCCCTGGCTGCGTTGATCCTCGGGGTGCTCGGCCTGAGCTTCCTGGTCTACGAGCGGAGGCGCGCCCAGGCCGCCGTCGGCCGGTTGAGTCAGGATCTGGCCGCCGAATCGGCCCGCGCCGAGGTGATCTTCGATCCGGCCTCCCTGGCGGAGCTGCCGGCCCCCGCGGCGCGGTTCCTTGGCCACGCCCTCACCGCCGGAACCCGGCTGCCCACCGCCGTAGAGCTGAGGATGGAGGGGACGATCCGCCTCCGCCCCGGCGCTCCTGCGCGGTCCATGGAGGCACGGCAGCTGCTATCGACCGGCGGCCTCGTGTGGCGTGCCCGGGTCGGCGCCTGGCCGGTGCGCATGGTTGGGTTCGATGTCTACGCGGGAGGGGTGGGGGCCCTTCGGTGGTGGCTCTCCGGGGTGTTGCCGGTGGTCAACGCGGGAGGAGCCGACATTTCCCGCTCGGCCGCCGGACGGCTGGCCCTCGAATGGGTGGCCTGGCTGCCTTCGGCGCTGGTGTCGGCGGCCGTCCAAACCCGCTGGCGATCGATCGACGACGGTCAGGTCGGCTTGACGGTGGTCGTCGACGGCGAGCCGGTGGAGATGGAGCTGACGGTCGACGACTCAGGGCGTCTGACCCGCCTTCAGGCGCGTCGATGGGATCCCCAGGGAGCGGACGGAAAGCCGGGGTATCGGACCTGGGTCGCCGATCGGCTAGGGGGAGAGCGGACCTTCGGTGGTCTTACGGTGCCGACGGAGATGCACGGCGTGGCGCGGGCGGGGAGCTCCGAGGAGCTGGATTTCTTCGAGGCTACCCTGACCTCGGCGGAGCCCTGCTGATTCGGATCGCCGGGTTGGGCGGCGAAGGGCCAGCGGTCGCGCCCGGCGTGCTAGCCTGAGTCCGCCCCAACTAGCCTCGGCGGGGAGGAATCTGCCGCCGTCGACCAACGTCACCGGTTGAAGATCACCCCAGCTGCGACTTCGCTGCTCGGCTTTCCGATCTTCGACCCGGAGGGTATTCCGTGATTCGAGGCCCACACCCGTCCAACGCGTTCCATCCCACCTTTCGGGCCGTTCCGGCGCTGATGTCGCTCTTCGCCGTCCTCCTCCTGGCCGGCTGCAGCACCCTGGAGCCGCCGGACGTCACCCTATCGAACCTTCAGCTCACGGACCTGACGGTGCTCGAGACCTCGGGCGTGGTGACCCTCCGGCTGGCCAACGGCAATCCCGAGCCCCTGGTGGTGGACGGCGCGGCCTTCAACCTCTACTTGATGGGCCGGAAGGTGGGGAAGGTCCTGAGCGACGAGCGGGTCGAGGTGGGCCGGCTGTCGACCTCCACGCTGGAGGCGGAGCTGCACCTCAGCAACCTCGCGATGGCCACCCGGCTGCAGGAGATCCTGGAGACCGAGACCGTGGCCTACGAAATCCGGGGCAAGGTTTGGGTGCTCGGTGACCTGGGGCGCTCGGCGCTGCGGCTTTCCAGCAGCGGCGACGTGGATCTGGGGGAAGCGGCGGAAGCGTTCGGCGGCTCGGGCTCGGGGGACGCAGTCCGGTAGCAGGCGGTCCTCAGCCCAGAACGCGGCCGAAGAGCTGGCGCACGCTGGCGAAGAGGCTCCGGGGGGCTTCGGGGCTCTCGACGGTCGCAGCGGCGGGGGGCTCTGCGGAGGGGCTCGCTTCGAGAGCACGGTCCACCACGGACCGGAGGCGGGCCTCGTCCAGCAGGAGCCGTCCGCCGAGCTGGAGCAGATCGATTCGGGCGACCCCAGCGGTTTCGATGCCCAGCACCCGCGCTTCGACCCCGGAGACGGCCGGCGCCTCGGGGTCCCCGCCCTCCGCGGTCCCGTGGATGAGGACGCCGGGGAGCTCGATCCCGCGGCCCGTCACGGACCCATCGACGAAGCGGGCCAGGTCGCTGATCCCTTCCCTGGGCTGATCTTCCCCGTTGGGGCCGCCGCGGTCTTCGGCGGAGGACGGGTCTTCGTCCTCGCCCCCATCGCCGTCCGCCCCGTCGACGCCTGTGTCCGAGCCTTCTGGGCCGTCGACTTCGCGGCGAAGCTCCTCTCCGTCGGCGTTCCAGACGATTCTCTCGGCGGTGCCGTCGCCGTCGAAGCCTTCATAGGTCACTAGATTCGAGGCCGGATCCGCGATCCAGGTCAGGGCTTCGGTGTTCCAATTCACGGCGACATCCCGGACCCATTCAGGCAGGGCGATCCAGTGGTCGAGACGAACATCGCCGACGGCGAAGTAGGCGACCGCCCAAGGGGATCCCTCGAGCCCGATGGACGGGATGAAGGGGGCGCCGGGGGGGGAGCCTTCCTCGGAGTCTCCGGCGCTCCGGACGGCAACGGATTCCAGGACCGGCTGGGGGCCCCAGGTGTCCACCAAGGCGGCCGTCAGCACGTCCACCGTTCCCCGGACGGCCACCAGGGCAAAGGACGATCGTTCGCCTGAGGCCCATGCCGGCAGGCCGTGGGTGTCTGGGTGGGTTGTCATCGGGAAGAAGATTCGTCGGCGTCGTCGCCATTGTAGCGGACCCGCGGAGCCCCGGTGGGGGCCTCGGCCGCTGCTATGCTCCGGGGATCTGGTTTCAACCCGAGGGGATCGAGTGTCGACCGACAGATCTGACCGGCGCGGTGCCGGGGCAGAGCCGGGGCCCCGCCCGGACGCCGAGGGGCGGCCGCCGCTGTGGCCGCTTTGGGGGGCGGCCCTGGTGGCGCTGCTGGCGGTGGTCACCCTGGCCCTGCGGTTCACCGGGGGGCCGTCGGTGGAAGGTGTGGAGACCGCCGAGGCGGCCCTGATGCGGGTGGCGGTAATCTCCTTCGAAGCCCTCTCGGTAGAAGATGGGACGCCGGAGGATGGGACGCCGGAAGATAGGACACCGGACGCGCAGGGGACCGGTGGGGACGCAGCGGACCTGAGGGGGGCCGTCGCCGCAGGACTGACCGAGGTGATCCTGGCCCGGCTCTCGGCGGTGGGGTCGCTCCGGGTGGAGGCACGGCGCGGTGCTTCGGGCGGTACCCCGTCGCAGGACGTCGACGCGGTGCTGCGTGGCTCGGTGCTCTGGGATCCTGCGGCCACTCCCCAGCGGCTGGAGATCCTCGTCGAGCTGACTGGTCCCGGAAATAACGGAAGACCGTGGTCCGAGAGCTTCGGGCGGGGGACCGACGACGTCGGCTCTGTCCCGGCGCGGCTCGTAGCCAGGGTGCTGGAACAGCTCGGGGTCGAGCCGACGGACTCCGAGCGCCGGATCCTCGAAGGTCGGACAACGTCGAACCCGGAAGCGTTTCTGGCCTACCTGCGGGGGGAGGGGCTGGCGGGTCGACTGGATCCGCGGGCCGAGACCTTGGCCGCCGCCACCGACGAGCTCCAGCGGGCCGTTGACCTCGACCCCGACTTCGCCGCCGCCCACGCCCGCCTGTCGGAGGTCCATTCGCAGATGTACCAGCAGGGGGTGGACCGCAGCGAGGAGCACCGGGGCGCCGCCGAGGCCGCCGCCGGGAGGTCCTTGGCCCTCGCCCCGGAGCTGGCCCTGGCTCACCGGGCCTCGGGCTTCTACCAAGCGCGGTGCCGGCAAGAGCACGATCTGGCCTTGAGGGCCTTCGCCCGGGCGGTGAGTCGTTCGGGGGGGGACCCCCGAGCTCTGGCGGGGATGGGGGACGTCCGCCGGCGCCAGGGGCGCTACGACGAGGCGTTGGTGAAGCTGCGCCAAGCCCTCGACCACGATCCGGAGAATCCCCGGCTTGCCCTGGAGCTGGCCGGCACCCTCGGATTCCTCCGTCGCTACCGCGAGGCGGATCGATACTACGACCAGGCGATTCGCCTCGCGCCGTCTATGGGCGCCGGCTACCGGGCCCGGGCCTCCAACCACATCCTGTGGACCGGCGATCTGCAGGGGGCGCGGTCGATCCTCGAAGAGATGCCGGAGGAGACCGGCGCTACATCGACCTTGGCGTGGTTTCGGTTGGAGCTGATGGCCGGTCGACCTCGGCTGGCCCTGGCGCTGCTCGACGCCGCGGCGGAGGACCTCTCCGCCGCCGCCGGCATGCCCGAAGCGTATCTGCGGGCGGTGGCGCTTCGGTTGGCGGGGGAATCGGCGGCGGCGGAGATCGAGGCGGAGCGGGCCCGCCGGACCCTGGAGCGGCAGTTCGCATCCCAGCCCGAGGATCCGCGGATCCATGGCGCGGCGGGTCTGGTTTGGGCCGAGCTGGGGAACGAAGACCGGGCCTTGCACCACTCCCGGCGTGCCGTGGACCTGGCGTCGGCCTTGGCGGACGACCCCCTGGAGCTGGAGATGCGGGAGCACCTCGCGGCGGCCCACGCCCGCTTGGGCCAGACGGCCGAGGCCCTGGAGCTCCTCAGCCGTCTGCTGTCGGTGCCGGCGGAGATCTCCGCCGAAAGTCTGCGGGTGGATCCCCGCTGGGCCCTGCTCCAGGACGACCCGGAGTTCCTGGGGCTCCTAATGCTGCAGGGCGCCCAGGGCTGAGGTCGACGCGGGGAACCCGGCGGGCTCAGGGGTCTCCGGCGTCTTCGATCTCCACGGGCGGCAGGCCCGTCTCGCCCTTCTTCACGAAGTGGTTCATCCAGCGGAGGATTCGCCGTGAGTAGTCGTCCTTGGCCGCCGCCCGTCGGTTGCCGTGGGGCTCATCGGGATAGCGCACATAGCGCACGGTCTTGCCGAGCATCTTGAAGGCGCGGTACATCTGCAGGCTCTGGGACGGGTTGACCCGGGTGTCGCCGGTACCGCCGGCCACCAGGAGGGCGGTCTTGGAGTTCTCGGCGTGGTAAATGGGGCTGCGCTCGAGGCTGAACTGCCAGTTCGTCCACGGGTCGAAGGTGGTGTGCACCATCTTGTCTTCGATCGGAATGTCCGACGAGAAGCCCTTGCTCACCTTGTTGGAGATGCCGACGAACATCACCCCGGCCTTGAAGTAGTCCGTGTAATAGGTGGCTCCCCAGGCGGTGGCATATCCGCCGTAGGAACCGCCGGTGATGCCGACCCGGTCCCGGTCGGCGACGCCGACCTCCACCAGGTGATCCACCGCCTCCACGAGGTCTTGGAACTCCTTGCCGGCGGCGTCCCGCTGGCCGAGCTTGGAGAAGGCCACGCCGCGGCCGGTGGATCCGCGGTAGTTCGGGTAGAGCACGGCGTAGCCGTGGGCCGCGGCGATCTGGCCGGGTCGGCTGTAGCCGGTCACCCAGCCGTTGCGATCGTTGGCCTCCGGCCCGCCGTGGACCATGAGTAGCAGGGGCGCCTTCTCGGCGCCGTCCAGCGGATGGATCAGAATGCCCTCGAGCTCGAGTCCGTCGGACGCGGTCCAGCGGATCACCTCCTGGCGGGCCAGCTGGACGTCGGTGAGCCAGGGGTTCGAGTCGGTGAGGCGGGTGGGCTGGCCGGCCTCGGGGGCGAGCACGAAGACCTCCTTCGGATGCCGTGGGCTCTCTCCGAGGAAGGCGGCGTAGCCGGCGGCGAGGGCCATGTCGGCCACCATCACCGGGATCCCGTCATCGCCGGAGCGCAGGATCGCTTCCCCCCCGCGGTCGAGGTCGACCCGGCCCAGAATCGTCTCGGAACCGACGTCGGCGATGTAGTGGACGGTCCGGTCCCCCGACCACACGAACTTGCGCACGTGGCCTTCGAGGTCGGGCAGCAAGTCCATGAGTTCACCGCCGCCGGCCGGCGCCGTCATCAGCCGTCCCTCCCGGGGATCGCTGGGATCCGCCGCCGAGATCATGGCGATGTGGTCGCCGTCGGGGCTGAATTCGTAGTCCCCCAGCTTGCCGGGGTTGTCGAACTTGGCGATCACCGCTCCGGTTTCGGCGTCAAGGACGTGGACCCGACGCAGCATCAAGCGGTGGTCGATGAGATTCAGGGGCTGGATGGCGGTCAGGATGCGGGTCCCGTCGGCGGAAAAACGGGGATGGGAGGCGGTTCCGTCGATCGGTAGGCGCCGCGGTTCGGAGGGTTTTGCGCCCTCCGAGGTGGGGTCCGCGGGGGTGGGGGCGAAGGCGGGCAGATCGGCGATCCAAAGGCCCATGTGGGCCTTGTCTTCTTCGTAGACTTCCTGGTCGTAGCCGAGGTCCTTCGCCTTTTTCCGGGCCGCATCCTCAGGCTCCTGGGCCCGTAGGGCGATCCGTTTGCCGTCGGCGGAGAGGTCGTACGCGTCGATGGAGGTGGGCAGGGCCAGGAGGCGCCGCGACTCGCCGCCGTTCACCGGAATCGCCCACAGCGACTTGTGCTCGTCACCGTCGCGTTTGGCGAGGTAGAAGATGTGCTTCCCGTCGGCGGAGAACCTGGGGGAGCCGACGTTGACCTCTCCGGTCACGTAGCCGTGGCTGGCGCCGCCGCCGGTGGGCACCACGTGGAGCTCCCTCCATGGGTTGCCGTCGTTCCCATGGCCGGGGCTCCTCGGCACGTCGAGGATGTAGGCGACGAGGGAACCGTCGGGGGACAGGGCCACGTTCTGCGCGGTGCGGATCGCGGCGATGTGCTCGAATCCCAGGCCGGCGCCGGAGGCACCGGCGGGGACGGCGCCGACCATCAGCAGAGTCGAGGCGAGGGCGAGGGGGCCGAGCAGGGCGCGGGCACTTGGATCGATCATGGAGAGCATCCTTTGGGTGGAGGTCGAGACTTTGGGATCGAATTCGCAATCGATGGCGAATCCGACCTAGATCGCCTGCCGAGGCCCATAGGTCGGACCGCCGGATCGGCGCCGGATCCGCGGGTCTGTCACCTTGGCGGTCCTTGGCCCCGGCGCCAAGGCTCTCTGCCGCCGGATCCCCGGTGGGATCCTTGGTTGATATTTTCAGAGCGAGTATAGGGGACGGGGTAGCGGCCCGACCCGCCGCTCAGCCCTTGAGGCGCTGCGCCAGCGTCGCGAGCTGACGGCCGAGGTCGGTGATCTTGGCGTGGAGCTTCGGATCCACGGGGGTGCCGTCGTCGCCGAAGGCCCCATGGGCAGCGGGTACCGCGATTTGGTCCGGGATCACCATGACGCCGATGGATTGGAGGATCGAGCGCACGTGGCCGAGCCCCCGTAGCCCCCCCAGGCCGCCGGGGGACGCGCTCATCAGGGCGGCACATTTGCCTTGGTAGGCCGCCAGCCTCGGCTCGTCCCCCTCGCGCCTCGAGACCCAGTCGAGGGTGTTCTTGAGCAGCGGCGTGATCGAGCTGTTGTACTCCGGAGACGCGATCAGGAGACCGTCGGCGGCCATCATGGCGGCCTTGACGGCCCGGGCGGCGTCGGGCAGCCCGGAGGCGGCCTCCAGGTCCTGGTCGAAGAGGGGCATGGGGTAGTCCCGGAGGTCGAGGACGGTGACCTCGGCGCCGGCGTCGCGGGCGCCCTGGGCGGCGACGCGGACCAGGAGCTTGTTGAAGGAGGCTTCGCGGGCGCTGCCGGCGAAGGCCAGGACGCGGGACTGTGTCACGGAATCTCCTGTCGAGGTCGGGTGGTGCGGTGCGGGTCTCAGCCGGTCACTTGGAGGGCGAGCACGGTTCGATCGTCGGACGCCTGCAACCTGGTGCCGAGGTGGACTTGGGTGGCGTCGAGGAGGGCCTGGGCCATCTCCTGCGGCGGGCGGTCCGCCGTCGCTTCGAGGGTTCTTTGGACGCCGTCTGAGCCGAAGGGCTGCCCCGCGAATCGGATCGGGCAGCCGAGGCACTCTTCAATGCCGTCGGTGGCGAACACCACCCGATCGCCGGGCAGCAGGTCCAGCTCCAGCTGGCCGTGGACCGGACGGGCCATGGCGCCGAGGGGCACCCCACCGAGCTCGATCTCGCGGGCGCGGCCGTCCCGCACGAGCCAGGGGTAGGGTAGGCCGGCGTTGGAGAGGAGGAGCCGTCGATGCTCGCGGTGGTAGACGGCGAAGCTAAAGGCCAGGAACCGGCGCTCCACCTCGAGCTGACGCAGCTCGTCGTTGAGGTAGGTGAGCACGCAGCGGGGATCGCAGCGGTTGTCGGCGATGTAGCCCCGCAGCAGACCGATGGTCATGGAGCCGTAGAGGGCGGCGGCGGTCCCTTTGCCGGCGACGTCCCCCACCGCCACGGCGGTGCGTTCGCCGCCGTAGCCGAAGAAGTCGTAGACGTCGCCGCCGAGCTCCTGGGCGGCGGCGTTGGCGACCCCGAGGCGGAGGCCCGGGGTCCAAGGGGTGGTGCGCGGGAGGAGGGAGCGCTGGATACCGCGGGCGGTCTGAAGGTCCCGTGCCAGACATTTCTCATCCCGCTGGAGCCGGGCGAGGAGCTGGACGTTCTCTAGGGCCACGGCGACGTTGGCGGCGAGGGTGGTGAGGAGGCGCTCGTGGGCGGCGGTGAAAGCGTCGGGGCGGTGGCTTTCGAGGTCGAGGAGACCTAGTAGGCGCCCCTCGAAGACCATCGGCACCACCAGCTCCGAGCGCACCCGGGTGTCCCCGCAGGAGACATAGCGTCGATCGAGTCGTACATCTCCGACCCGTACGGCCCGCCGCTCGGCGCCGGCGACCCCGCACAGCCCCTCGCCGAGGGACAGGGTGAGCTTCTCGGAGGAGCTTCCTGGGGTACGGCGCACAAAGACCGACTCCAGGTGCTTTTCCGCTCCGTTCCAGAGCATCACGCCGAAGAGGTCGTAGTCGATGAGCTGGTGGATCAGATCAGCGATCCGGCTATAGACGGCCTCCGCGTCACCCTCGGATGCAAGGCCCACCACCGCGCCGAGGAGCTCGGCGACGGTGTCGAAGGGCCCGTGGAGCGGATCCCCGTCGGCGGTGTGGCCGGGGCTCGGATCGGCTTCGGCGGGGCGTTGGAGGTCGGTGTCGGGCATGGTGGTGAGTGTCTGGGGCATCTGGGGGCCTCGGGTGATTGCAAACCCGGGTTGGCCCCCCAGAATTCCGCAGCGGGTCGGCCTTCGGCCCCGGGGGTCAGCCCAGGAGACCGATCACCTCCCCGTCGACCCAGTCGGCGTGGACCGCCTGGGGCTGGCGGGGGAGGCCGGGCATGCGCACGATGTCCCCCATCAGCGCGACGGCGAATCCGGCCCCCGCCGACAGCACCAACCGCCGCACCTTGACTTCGAAGCCCTCGGGCCTCCCGGCCCGTTTGGGGTCGTCGGACAGCGACATCTGGGTCTTGGCGATGCACACCGGGAGCTCGCCGTAGCCGAGCCGCTTGGCCTGGCGCAGGTCGCGCTTCGCCTCGGTGGTCCAGGTGACCCGTGAGGCGCCGTAGATGCGGGTCGCCACCGCCTCGACCTTCTCCTCGATCGGCTGGCTCCAGTCGTAGAGGGGGCGATAGGGGGACGTGTGCTTGTCGGCCTGGGCGAGCACCGCCCTGGCGAGGTCGACGCCGCCTTCGCCGCCCTTGGCGAAGACCTCGGAGATGGCGGAGGTGATCCCCATCTCGGCGCAGGCGGCCTGGATCACCGCCAGCTCGTCGTCGGTGTCGTTGGGGAAGCGGTTGATCGCCACCACCGGATCGCGGCCGAAGATGCGGGCGCTCTCCACGTGCCGGCGCAGGTTGTCGAGGCCCCGCGCCACCGACTCGGGGTCGGGCTTGTCGAGGGCCTTCTTGGGGGTGCCGCCGTGTCGCTTCAGCGCCTTGGCGGTGGCGACGATGACGATCGCCGCCGGGTCGAGGCCGGCGCTCTGGCACTTGATGTCGAGGAACTTCTCCGCCCCGAGGTCGAAGCCGAAGCCCGCCTCGGTCACCGCCCAATCCCCCCAGGCAAGGGCCATGCGGGTGGCCATGACGGAGTTGCAGCCGTGGGCGATGTTGGCGAAGGGCCCGCCGTGGACGAAGGCGGGAACCCCTCCGATGGCCTGGACCAGGTTGGGCATGACGGCGTCTTTGAGGACCACCATCATCGCCCCGACGGCTTCGAGGTCGGCGGCGGTGACCGGCTTCTTGTCGTGGTTCAGGGCGACGATCATCCTCCCCAAGCGGGCCCTCAGGTCGTCGATGCCGGTGGCCATGCACAGGGCCGCCATCACCTCGGAGGCGGGGGTGATGTCGAAACCGGTTTCCCGCGGCACCCCCTGGGTCGGGCCCCCGAGGCCGACAAGGACCTGGCGCAGGGCGCGGTCGTTGAGGTCGATGACCCGGCGCCACAGGACCCTCCGGGTGTCGATGCCGAGGGCGTTGCCCTGCTGGAGATGGTTGTCGAGGAGGGCCGCCAGCAGATTGTTGGCGGCGGAAATGGCGTGGAAGTCGCCGGTGAAATGGAGGTTGATGTCGTCGGCGGGCTGGACCCTCGCCAGGCCGCCGCCTGTGGCGCCGCCCTTCTTGCCGAAGGTGGGCCCGAGGGACGGCTCCCGCAGTGCCAGACACACCCGGTGACCGAGGGTGTGGAGGCCCTGGGCGAGGCCGATGGAGGTGACCGTCTTGCCTTCGCCGGCGTCGGTGGGGGTGACGGCGGAGACCAGCACCAGGCGTCCGTCGGGCCGGCCGGAGTCGAGGGCGTCCAGGCGGACCTTCGCTTTGTCGTGACCGTAGGGGACGAGGTGCTCGGCGGCGATGCCGAGGCCGGCGGCGAGGTCGCTGATCGGCAGCAGGTCAGCACGCGGCGTCTGGGGTTCGGGGGCAGACATGGAGGTCCTCCTGGGCTCCGTCGTCGACGAAGCGAGCTTCAGGGATTCGTTGGCTTGGGGGCTTATCTCGGACTTCTGGCGAGTCTACCCCAGCAGAGCCGACGCCCCTGCAACAGGTGACTGGCACCAGGCCGACGGCAATAGGTGACGGGTACCTGTCGTTCGCCCCTCGCGAGCTGTACTCGACTCCTGTGAAAGGCCCTGGGCACTGGTCAAATCGTCTGTGCATGGAGAAGGCGGCGGGGCTTCACGTTCTACCTAGTCATGCTTGCTAGAACTCTGTCCGCAACCCCTTGGGGCGTCGACGCGCGCCCCGTCCAGGTGGAGGTCGACGTCCACAACGGCCTTCCACAGACCCACATCGTCGGCCTGCCCGACGCGTCGGTCCGCGAGAGCCGAGAGCGCGTACGCTCGGCGATCAAGAACAGCGGCTTCGAGCTGCCGCCAAGGGTGGTGGTGATCAACCTCGCCCCAGCCGACCTCAAGAAGGAAGGTAATCACTTGGACCTCGCCATCGCCTTGGCGCAGCTCTCGGCCCTCGATCAATTGTCCCAAGACGCGCTCGAAGGTCGCATGTTCTGCGGTGAGCTGGGCCTGGACGGCTCGGTACGTGCCGTCCGGGGGGCCCTCGCCATCGCTGACCAGGCGTCCCAACGCGGCGCCCAGGAGCTGATCCTCCCGGTCGCCAATGCCGGTGAGGCCGCGGCGCTGGGCAAGGTACCCGTCATCGGCGTCCGTAGCTTGGCGGAGGCGGTGGCCCACGTCGAGGGGCCCGGTCAGGACCCGGTGACGGCTCCCCCCTTGGAGCCGGACCCCGGGGCGCCGGACGCCCCAGACCTGGCGCAGGTGCGGGGGCAGGAGTCCGCCAAACGTGCCCTCGAAGTGGCTGCGGCCGGCGGGCACAATCTCCTGTTCCTGGGCCCCCCGGGCTCCGGCAAGACCATGCTCGCCCGCAGGCTCCCGGGGCTCCTTCCACCCTTGACCTTGGCGGAATCGATCGAGGTGACGAAGATCCACTCGATGGTTGCGGAGGAGCCGCCCTCCTGCCTTTTGACCCGGCGCCCCTTCCGCAGCCCCCACCCCGGCACCAGTACCGCCGGCATGGTTGGGGGAGGGTCGGTACCCCGCCCGGGGGAGGCGAGCTTGGCCCACGGCGGCGTCTTGTTCTTGGACGAGCTGCCGGAGTTTCGGCGCGACACCCTCGAGGCCCTCCGTCAACCGCTGGAGGAGGGCTCGGTAACCGTGGTGAGGACCCGGGCGCGGTTTGATTTTCCAGCCCACTTCGCATTGTTGGCCGCTATGAACCCCTGTCCCTGTGGGCACTTGGGGGACGTGAGACTCACCTGCCGATGCCCGCCGCCGCTGGTGGAACGCTACCGGTCGAAGGTTTCCGGGCCGCTGCTGGACCGTATCGACATGCATGTCGAGGTGCCGGCGCTGTCCCTTCAGGAGCTCAAAGGGCCGCCGGGGGAACCCTCGGCGGCGGTGGCGGAGCGGGTCCTACGGGCCCGCGCGCTGCAACTCGAACGCTTCGGCTCGGCCTGCTCGACCCCCACCAACGCCGCCATGGGCCCGGAGGCGCTACGGAGGTCCTGTCGCCTAGAGGACCCCGCTCGCCGGCTCCTCGACGCCGCGTTCGAACGGCTGAAGCTCTCGGCCCGAGCGGTGACCCGCATCTTGAAGGTGGCCCGGACCATCGCGGACCTGGCCGGCCAAGAGCACATCGGCGCCGGGCATGTCGCCGAGTCGATCCAGTACCGAAGCCTGGACCGACGGGTGGAAGACTGATGGGCGCGATCTCCGCTACCCGCCTTCACCGGGGTCGGTGGTCGAAGTGACCGTCCGCACCCTCCAGGGTCGCTATCTCCCGGGACCCAATCTGCGGCTCAATCGTTCCGTGATCGATACCTTGGCTCGAGGCCCGGGGAGGACCGCCCTCGGATGCACGCCGTTGGAACTGGATTGGGCGTCTCCGAAAGCGTAGATCTGAAGCCCTGGGCCGATCCGTAGAATGGGTCGAAAAAAATATGCTTCTGCGTCATCCACGGGGTGTGGGGTACCGAAGTAGAGGGAGACGACGCCGCAAGCGTCATCCCATTGAGCTGAAAGTCGACCGCCAGCCAGCTTCCCCCCCTACTTCACCAGCAACGACTCGAACTCGCACCTCGGCCGTGTCGCCACGGTACGGGAGAGGTGCGGCCCTACGAAGGAGTTGACCCATGTCTCGGCCCTATTCCCTCCGTACGTCGCTGTTCGCCTTCCTTTCCTGCCTCCTGGTCGCCACCGTCGCTAGCGCCTCTCCGGCACCGCTGTCGGCGATTCTGAGCGTCGACAACTCCAGCGCCAACACCGGCGATCCGCGGGTGCGGGTGGTCCATGCCTCCCCGGACGCCCCCGCGGTGGACGTCCTGGTCAACGACGCGGTGGCGTTCGCGGCAATTCCTTTCCAGGACATCACAGCATATGCCGCCCTTCCCGCGGGGACTTACAACGTCAAGGTCGTGCCCGCCGGAGCCACGGGTCCGGTGGTGATCGAAGCTGACCTCGATCTCATGGCCGGCACCGATTACACCGTGATCGCCACGGACGTCCTCGCCTCGATCACTCCGGTGGTAGCGGTCGACGACAACATGGCGCCCGCCGCCGGGAACGCCAAGGTGCGCTTCTTCCACGGTTCTCCGGACGCCCCGGCCGTCGACATTGCCCTGACGGACGGACCCGTTCTGTTCGGCAACGTGTCCTTCGGTGACTTCGCCGCGAGCCCCCTCGAGGTTCCCGCCGGAACCTACGATCTCGAAGTGCGGGTGGCCGGAACCGACACCGTCGTCTTGACGCTGCCGGGCCTGGCGCTGGCGGCCGACACCGTCTATACCGCCTACGCCACCGGCCTGGTGACGGACGGCGCTGCGGACCGGACCCTCTACCTCAACAATGACCGCTTCCGGCTGGACGTCGACTGGGCCGACTTCCAAGGGGAGCGTGGGTTCGGCCGTCAAGTGTCCCTGACGGACGACACCGGATACTTCTGGTTCTTCAACGACACCAACGTCGAGCTGACGGTGAAGGTCCTCGACGCTACGGCCAACAACAACGCCTTCTGGGTGTTCTTCGGCTCCCTCAGCAACGTCGAATTCGAGCTGCGGGTGACCGATACGGCCACCGGCGCCACCAAGACCTACCTCAACCCGCTCGGAACCTTCGCCAGCGAGGGGGACACCTCGGCCTTCCCGCAGTAGGGCGTTCGACGATCCCGATGGGCCCCCCGCAGCATCGCAGCCGCGGGGGGCTTTCCTCTTTCCGGCCGGTCAGGCGTCGTCGTCGGCCTTCGGTGCGATCCTCGGCAGGTCGATGGCCCGCACCGCGTCGTCGAGGGCGGGGACATCGTCCTTCCAGAGGATCTTCAGGGCTTCGAGCTGAGTATCGATAGCCTCGAAGAGCTCCGCCTTGACCGCTTCCGCCGCCTCGGTGGGCCGGTGGTCCCCGCGGCCCGCGACCCCGAGGAGGTTGGCCAACTTGTCGTTGAGTCGAATCGGGAAGTTGAGGGGATCCTGGGGACTCTGGTTCTGGGTTTGGTAGAGGGCTTCCTCGATGGCCTTCAGCTTGTCGTCGAGGGCCTCGGCCGCCGCCTTCGCTTCGGCGTGACCCTCGCCTTCCCCGAGACCCTCGACCACCCCCTCGATCTGGGCGCGGACGTCGCGGATTTTGCCGATCTCACGGTGGGTCTCGCTCAGCTTGTCCCGCACGGCGACCAGGAACGCGAGCTGGGCCTCCAGGGCTTCCCCGTCGGCGGAGCTGCGGGGGTCGGCCTCGACGACGACGTCCACCTCCGAAGACCAGTCCCCCACCGTCAGCCGTGCCCGGTAGGTGCCGGGGATCGCCTTGGGACCGCGGTTGAAGCCGTTCCAAATGACCATGCCGGGGAAGTCGTCGGGACCCTCGTGGCGCAGGTCCCAGACGACCCGGTGGGCGCCGGGGCCGGTCTCGAGGATGCGGTCGTCGGGTCCGCGGCGGCCCGCCGGGCCCCCTTCGCCGCCGTCCTCGGGCTTCGGCAGGAAGGTGCGAAGCACCTCACCTTGGCCGTCGAGGATCTCGAGCTTGGTCTCCGGAGGGGCGTCGGCGGTTTCGGCATCGCCTTCGGCGCCCGGGGAGGGCTCTTCGGCTGACGTTTCCTCACCTTCCTCCGCCGCGGCGTCGGTTTCGGCGAGGACGTAGTGGATCACCGAGCCGGCGGGGGGATTCTTGCCCGCGTTGGGGCCGCCACCGCGGAAGAAACCCTCCCCCGCCACGAGGCGGTGGGCCGGCCTGGGAGTCAGGAGGCGATGCTCGGCCGGTGCGGCCCCCACCTCCAGCTGGTGGAGGGGCGAGAGATCGTCGAGGATCCAGAATCCGCGTCCCTGGGTGGCGGCGACGAGGTCTCCGGACGCCATGGCCAGGTCGGTGATCGGCACCTCCGGCAGGTTCAGCTGGAGTGGCTGCCAGCGGGCGCCGTCGTCGAAGGAGACGTGGACCCCCCGCTCGGTGCCGGCGTAGAGCAGGCCCCGGCGATCAGGGTCGGCCCGCACGGCGCGGGTGAAGTGGTCTTCCGGCAGGCCGTCGCTGATGTCGGTCCAGGTGGCGCCCCAATCCGTGGTCCGGTAGAGGTAGGGGCGGAAGTCGTCGAGCTTGTACCTCGTCCCCGCCAGGTAGAGACCGCCTTTCTCGAAGGGGTGGGCCTCGATGCCGTTGATCTGGGTCCACTCCGGCAGGCCCTCCGGCGTGACGTTCGACCAGGTCTCACCGCCGTCCCGCGATAGGTGGACGAGGCCGTCGTCCGAACCGGTCCAGAAAACCCCGGGCTCGTGGGGGGATTCGAGGGCGGCGAAAATCGTGCCGTAGTACTCGACGCTGGTGTTGTCCTTGGTGATGGGGCCGCCGGAGGGGCCCATCTTGGATTTGTCGTCGCGGGTCAGGTCGGGGCTCAGGGGTCGCCAGCTGTGGCCCAGGTCGTCGCTGGCGAAGAGCACCTGGGCGGCGGTGTAGAGCCGGTTGGGGTCGTGGGGGGAGAAGAAGATGGGGAAGTTCCACTGGAAACGGTACTTGAGGTCCGCGGCGCCCCAGCCCATGGGGTCGTCGGGCCAGACCGTGACCGCGCGGCTGACGCCGGTGCGGTGGTTCACCACCTCGAGCTGGCCGCCGTAGCAGCCGCCGACCACGATGTCGGGGTCGTCGGGTTTAGCGACGATATGGCCGCACTCGCAGCCGGCGGAGGGCTCCCAATCCCGCGGTCCGATGGCGCCCCCCTGGGCCGACCGGGAGCGCAGCCGCACCGAAGAGTTGTCCTGCTGACCCCCCAGCAGGCGGTAGGGGAAGTCGTTGTCCACCGAGACCCGGTACATCTGGGCGGTGGGCTGGTTGGCCTGCTGGGTCCAGGTCTCGCCGCCGTCCCGGGAAACGTTGGCGCCGCCGTCGTTCGACTGCACCATGCGCCGGGGCTCGGTGGGGTCGATCCACAGGTCGTGGTTGTCGCCGTGGGGGGTGGGGATCTGACGGAAGGTCTTGCCGCCGTCCTTGGAATGGTGGAAGCGCACGTTGACCACGTAGACCGACTCGGAGTCCGCCGGGTCGGCGTAGATGCGGGTGTAGTACCAGGCCCGCTGGCGCAGGTCCCGCTGTTGATTGGTTCGGGTCCAGGTGTCGCCGCCGTCCTTGGAGCGGAAGACGCCGCCCTCCTCCGCTTCGACGATGGCGTAGAGGTTGTCGGAGTCGGTGGGGGAGACGGTGATGCCCATGATGCCGAGGGTGCCGTCTGGAAGGCCCGGATTGCGGGTGATCTCGGTCCAAGAGTCGCCGCCGTCGGTGCTCTTCCACATGGACGACCCCTCACCGCCGGATTCGAGGCTCCAGGGGGTGCGCAGGACGCGCCAGAAGGTGGCGTAGAGGACCCTCGGGTTGCCGGGGTCCATCGCCAGGTCGACGGCGCCGGCGTGCTCGTTGACGAAGAGAACGTTCTCCCAGGTCTCACCGCCGTCTTTGGAGCGGAAGACGCCGCGCTCCTCGTTGGGGCCGAAGAGGTGGCCGAGGGCGGCGACGTAGACGAGGTCCGGATCCCTGGGGTGGATGTGGATCCGCGGCACGTGGCGGGTATCCCCCAGGCCGATGTGACCCCAGGTCTTGCCGGCATCGGTGGACTTCCACAGGCCGTCACCGTGGGACACGTTGCCGCGGACGGTCTTCTCGCCGCCGCCGACGTAGATCACGTTGGGATCCCACTCCGAAACCGCGACGGCGCCGATGGAGCCGCCGAAGTAGCCGTCGGAGACGGGGGTCCAGCTGTTGCCGGCGTCCTCGGTTTTCCACACGCCGCCGCCGGTGCCGCCGAAGTAGAAGACGTTCGGATCACCCGGAATGCCGGCGACGGCGGCGGAGCGGCCGCCGCGGAAGGGGCCGACTTCCCTCCATTCCATGGAACCGAGGAGGGCTTCGTCGACGGCGGTGGCCGGGGAGTCGGGCTCCGGGGCCTTTTTCCTGGCTTCGGCGGAGGGCGTCCCCAGGGCGCCGAGGAGGGTGAAGAGTGTGAGGGCGGAAAGCAGGGTCCTGGTCATGGCCGTACCTCGGGGGTTAGGGCCCGCCGGGCCGACCTCATCGCCCGGTCCGCTCGATTCGCGGAGGCGGTCGGCGCGGCCCGCGGGCAGGCATGGGAAGGAAGGGAATCAGGAATCGGTCGTCGAAAAGTAGTCTTGGATACGCTGAAGCTGGTCGCTGTCATCGGCGGTGGCGGCGTCGGCCGTCCCGCCGTCGTCTTCGAACCCGGGGGCGTGGGTTCGCTCGTCCACCAGCGTGCCCAGGTCCTGGATCTCCGCCAGCAGCGGGCTCAGCTCCCCCACCTCGAAGCCCTGTCCACGGTTCGCGATCTCCTCCGGCTTGAGCAGGTAGAGGCCCTGCTTGGCCCGGGTGACGGCGACGTAGAGCAGGCGGCGTTCCTCTTCGAAGTCGTCGTCGTCCTGAAGGCTGTTCCAGTTCGGAAAACGACCGGCGTTGAGCTGCAGTAGGAAGACGGTGTGCCATTCCAGGCCCTTGGCGGAATGGACCGTCGACACGGTGAGCCACTCGTCTTCCTGGTCGTCGCCGCCGCCCTGGGCGCGGGTGAAGTCCGGCGGCTCGATGGCGAGGTCGGCGAGGAAGGCGCCGAGGTCGTCGTAGCGTTCGGCGATGACCTCCAGGGTCTCGAAGTCACGGACCCGGCGCGCCGCGTCGTCGTACTTCTTCGGCAGCCAGTGGCGGAACTGGTCGAGGACCTTGGACAGAAAAGCGCTCGGCGTCACCCCTTCGCCGCCGGCCTGCTGGAGTAGGTTCGCCAGGGCCTCGAGGTCGGCTCCGTAGCGCCGGACCCGCAGCTTGGGCTGAACGAGGACCCGAGGGTCGCCCCCCCGCTCCAGGACGTGGTCGAGGATCGAGCGGGCGGTCTTCGGGCCGACGCCGTCGAAGAGCTGGAGCACCCGGAACCAGGCGGCGGTGTCGACGGGATTGACGCCGAGGCGGAGCACCGCGCAGACGTCTTTCACGTGGGCTGCTTCGACGAAGCGGATACCGCCGAACTTGCGGAAGGGGATATTGCGATTGGCCAGCTCCAACTCGAGGGAGTTGGAATGCCAGGCGGCGCGGGCCAGGACCGCCATCTCCCCGAGGGGGACCCCCTGCTCCCGCAGCTCCAGCACGGTGCGGGCCACGAAGTCGGCCTGGCCGTGGTCGTCGGGGGTGCGCACGAGCGCGGGTTTTCGATCCCCCTCGACCCGGGTGAACAGATCTTTCTCGTAGCGCTCCCGGGCCCCCCGCAGCACGGCGTTGCTCAGGTCGAGGATGGGCTGGCTGCTGCGGTAGCTCTCGTCCAGGATCGTTTGCCGCGCCCCGGGGAAGATCTTGGGGAAATCGAGGATGTTGCGGAAGCTGGCGCCGCGAAACGAGTAGATGCTCTGGGCGTCGTCCCCCACCACCAGGATGTTGCGGTGGACCGACGCCAGCAGCGCCGAGATGTGGGCCTGGAGGCGGTTGGTGTCCTGGTACTCGTCCACCAGCACGTGGCGGTAGCGCCCCGCCAGCTCCTTTCGAACCTCTGGATGCTCCGCCAGCAGGTCCCGCAGGTGGACCAGCAGATCGTCGTAGTCCATGACGTTCTGCTCGCGCTTGCGTCGCCGGAAACGGCCCGCCAGGTCCTGGATCCCGTCCAGCTCGTTGACGAACTGGGGGTAGTCCCGTTCCAGGAGGTCCTGCACCGGCTTCTGGGTGTTGACGTGCTTGGAGAGCAGGTCCACCAGGGTCTGGGCCCGCGGAAAGCGCCGGTCCCGGCGGTCGAGCCCGGCTTCGGAGCGCAGGAGACCCATGAGGTCGACGGCGTCGGGCCGGTCGAGGATCGTGAAGGCGGGGTCGAATTCGAGGCGCGGTGCGTAGCGACGCAGCACCTGGTTGGCGAAGGAATGGTAGGTGCCCCCCGCCACCCGCCTGCACCGCTCGTCCAGCAGGCCCGAGGCCCGGTGGAGCATCTCCCGCGCGGAACGGCGGGTGAAGGTGAGCAGCAGGATCGATTCCGGCCGGACTCCGGAACGCACCAGGTGGGCGACCCGATAGACCAGGGTCCGGGTCTTGCCGGTGCCGGCGCCGGCGATCACCAGGTGCGGTCCGTCGCCGGCGGTCACCGCCTCGAATTGGGGTGGGTTGAGGGCGGCGCGGAGCTCGGCCTCGAAGTCGGCGTCGCCGCCGCCGTGGACCTCGGTGGGCATGCCGGCACTCTAACAGCACCCCGGCGCGTTGCCCGCGACTCCAGATGCCTGTTTGCTACAGGTGCCAGGGGTTTGTTTCGAACAGGTGCCGGGGGCTTGTCCTGAACGCGAAAACGCCCGGCGCCGGTCCTGGGACCGAGCCGGGCGAGGGGCGCGAACCCGGCGGCCCCTGGCTCGGGAGCCGAGGGCCGTCAGGGTTCTCAGTTGGCCAGGAGGTACGCGGCCTCGTCGACGCCGAGGACCCGATCGTAGATCCGGACCTCGTCGATGGCGCCGTAGAAGCCGAAGCTGCCGGAGCCCGAGAAGTGGGCGCCGATCCGCGGCCCGGCGTTGACGTCGACGTCGAGGGCGCCGACGGCGACCCGGGCGTCTTCGGCGCCGTCGACGTAGAGCACGAGGTCGGCGCCGTCGTAGACCGCCACCAGGTGGTGCCAGCTACCGTCGGCCACCGACGTGGAGCCGGTGACCGTGGCGTTGTCGACCCGCATGAAGGCGCGTCCCTGGGGATCGATGAACAGATCGTAGCCGTCGATGTTGCCGTCCCGCACGTCGATCACCGAGCGGTAGCCGGAGCCGCCGTCGACCCGCACCCAGGCGGCGAGGGACAGGGTCCCGGGGCGGGAAAATGCAGCAGCGCTGGGGATGTCGACCCGGTCCCCGGGGGCGGTGAACTCCAGGATATGGCCGACGGAGCCGAAGGCCCAGGCGGCGCCGGTGATGGTGCCGTCGTGGCCGCCGGTCGACGCGTCGACGGTGACGGTCCCGACCCCTTCGTCGAAGCGCCAGAAGCCCGTCAGTCCGAGGTGGACGTCGGACGCCGCCGCCACCACGACCGTCGCCGGGACCGGGGCGGCCCGGTGGCCGGCGAGGTCGCGGCAGACCACTTCGAGGTCGAGGGAACCGGCGCCGAGGCTGCTCAACGTCACTTCGTGAAGAAGGTCGTCAGCGCTGGTGAGCTGGATCGGCAACAGGTGCCAGGGGCTTGTTCCTGAGGTGGAGACGAGGTCGCTGGCGCGGCATTCGGCGGGCTCGTCGGTCCGCACCGATAGGACCGTCTGGGTGGTACCCGACGGCAGCACCTCCCCCGGCAGCAGATCGCTGACCACCGGCGGCACTTCGTCACGGACGATGGCGATCTCCGAGGCGTCCAGAGCGCGGTCGTAGAGACGGACGTCGTCGAGGCCGCCGGCGAAGCCGAAGGGGCCACCGGCGAAGTGTCCGCCGATCCGCAGATCGGCGGTGGTGTCGACGACCCCGGAGCCGCCGCCGCCGACCCGGTCCAGCACGCCGTCCACGTAGAGCCGCAGCTCGACGCCGTCCCACACCCCCGCCACGTGGTGCCACTCGCCGTCGTCGAGGTCGGCGAGGCCCGTGAGGGTGGCGTTGTCGACCCGCAGGAAGGGGTGGCCGACGCTGTCGAGGAAGAGGTCGAAGCCGTCGGCCCCGGCGTCCCGCTTGTCGACGATGGACCGCCAGCGGGGTTCCTGGGGAGCCCGGATCCAGGCGCTGACGGTGAGGGCGGAAAGGGCGTCGAGGTCGGGGTGGGCAGAGACCCGTACTTCGTCGTCCTGGCCGTCGGCGGCGAGGGCGTCTCCTTCGACTCCGGCGCCGAAGCCGACGCCGCCGAAGCCGGTGCCGTGGTGGGCGTTGCCGGAGACGTCGAGGAAGTCCCCGTCGAAGGTCCAGCGGGCGAGGTAGTCGTCCACCGCGGGGGGCGGCGGCTCCACCGGCCCGGCGTCGCCGACTTGATAGAGATGGGTTCCGATCTTGTCGAGGTTCAGCCAGATCTCCTGGGCGCCGTCCTGGTCGAAGTCCCCCACCAGGAGGCTGTCCCACTGGGCGGCGATGAAGCTGAGCTCGTCCTGGCCCACGTGGAGCACGCTGCCGTCGTCGCCGGAGATCACCCGCAGGCGGTGGTCGGCGACGAAGACGAAGTCGAGGGTGCCGTCTTCGTCGAGATCCGCCATGCGCAGACCGCGGATGTAGTGCCCCGGCATGGAGAAGAGGGTGGAAATCGTGTTGCCGGTGGCGGGATCCACCTCCAGGATCTGACCCGAGCTGGTGGCGACGAGCAGCTCGTCGGTTCCGTCGCCGTCCCGGTCGGCGGTGTCGAGGGAGGACACGTCGGCGGTGGTGTCCGTCAGCTGGGCGGACTGGGTCACCCCGTCGAAGATCCACAGATTGCCGCCGGCGCGGCCGACGACGATCTCCGGGCTGGCGTCGCCGTCGAGCTCGGCGATGCGCAGGTAGGGGAAGACGGAGAAGTTCGTGGCCAGTGGGCTGCGCCATTCGAGGCTGCCGGTGGCGGCGTCGTAGACTTCCAGCACCACGTCGTCGGGCCCGGTGTGGGCGCGGCCGGTGGTGATCACCACCTCCAGGGCGCCGTCGAGGTCGACGTCCACCACCTCCATGCCGACGAACTCGAGGCCGTTCTCACCGGTGATGGTGAGCTCCTCGGCGTGGGTGAGGCCGTCGTAGACGATCACCTTCGGCGTGTAGCCGGACGCGGTGGTGACGAAGACCTCGAGCTGGGGGTCGGCGTCGAGCTGGGCCAGGCGGACCCGATGGAGGCCGATGAAGTCGCTGCCGGTGGGCTCCGGGCTGGTGAACCCGAGGTCCTTGGTGACCGCGTCGTGGACGAACCACAGGCCGTCACCGTACCCGGACTCGGACTCGAAGCAGCCGGAGACGAGCTCGGGGGCGCCGTCGCCGTCGACGTCGCCGTGGGCGAGGGCGTAGAACGGGCCGGTGATGTCGAAGCTCTGCCAGTCGAGCTGGTTGGTGGAGAGATCCTGGACGAAGAGGTAGTCGGCGCCGCTGGAGCTGTAGCCGGCGCCCCAGAGGAGGTCGAGGTCACCGTCGTCGTCGGCGTCGCCGACGGCGAGGTCGGTCACGCCGTGCTCCGGGTTGGGGACGCTCATCTCGAGGGTCCCGTCGGCGGCGGTGTGGATGTGCAAGGAGCCCCACTGGCCGTCGCCGTAGAGGAGCTCCAGGGCGCCGTCGGCGTCGGCATCCGCCATCCTGAGGGCGGCGATGTCGCGGGCGGTGGAGATGGAGTATGTGAGGGTCTGGGTGTCGCCGTCCCAAACCCGGATTTGGTACCAGCCGTCGGCGGCGATGATCTCATCCATACCGTCGCCGTCGATGTCGGCTAGGCGGACTTTGCGGCCGAAGCCGGTGGGGTTGCTCCACTCGGTGAAAGTGGTGACGCCGTCGATCACCAGGCCGGGGTTGTCGGCGATGACGATTTCCGGCGCCGGATCCCCGTCGACGTTGCCGATGGCGACGTCGTCCCCGCCGACCGCTGCCGACCACTCCTCGGTTCCGGTGGTGTAGTCCACCACGTAAAGGGTAAAGCCGCTGGAGTAGACGAGCTCGAGCTCACCGTCGAGGTCGAGGTCGACGATGTGGTGGGTGCTGTCGCCCGCTCCACCGGGGAGGTTGGTGAAGGTCTGGATCCGGGTTGGGGGCATGCCGTCCCAGACCTCCAGTCCGCCGAGTCCGCGCTGGACGAGGATCTCGTCGTCACCGTCGCCGTTGACGTCTTCGAGCCAGAGCGCGTTCAGGAAGCTCTCCGCCGGCGGGCTGGTCCAAACCTGGGGATAGCCGACGCCGTCGTGGCGCATCACGTACCAGAAGGAATTCTTGAAAAAAGCATGGGAGCTGGCGGCGGCGATGACCTCGGTCTGCCCGTCGCCGTCGAGGTCCGCGATGTGGAGCCCCCTATCGCCGATGCCGGTGCCGTAGATCGCCCGGTACCACTCCAGGGAGACGTCGAGGTCACCGGCGACGTTGCGGGGGGTCAAGGGCCCCCTGGGGGCCGCCCCCTGGAATAGGTCGACGTCGGCGACCTCGAAGTCCGGCGTGTCGGCGGGGCCGTGGTTGAGGCGCTGGCCGTCGCTTTCCACCACCTCCCGGCCCCAGCGGTCGGTGGGGCGTAGGAGGTCTTCGACGCCGCCGGCGGGTTCACCGGCGAAGGCGACCGCCGGCAGGAGTAGGAGGGGCAGGGCGAGGGTGACCGGAGCGAGGGCCAGTGGATATCGGCGAGAGCGGGAACAGGCGTAACGGCAAGGGCGCATGAAGGTCTCCTGGAAGGTCTCAGAAAAACAAGGAAGCAGCGAGTCATAAGGAAGGGCGTAGACGACGTTGGATTTGGCTCAACGGGCCTGAAGTTCGTCGAAAAACTGCCGGTGGGCTAGGGATACGGGCAGGGGGTTTCGGGTCCCATCGGACCTCGGCGGGCGACTTGGGAAGCGGCCGAAGAATCCGGCTAAGCTGGGCCGCGGGTCGGGGGCGCCGCCCATCGCGGCGGGCCCCGGAATCTGGACCGTTCCGATCGATCCGGTTTGACAGAGCCCGTGGCGAAACCTCCCTGCGGACTATTCAAGGAATTGGTGTTTATGCGAAACTTTTGGCGTGTCGAGTGTTTGTTTTCTTCTGATTTCCATCGAATGGGTCGATGGACCGGCGGGGTGACGGCCCGCCCATCGAAGCCGCGTCGGGGCCTGCCTCGATGGCCCGGATCGGAGTGGGCGCAATGAATCTGGAGGTCACGATCCTCGGTTCGGGCACCTCCGTCGGGGTGCCCGTGGTGGGCTGCGACTGCTCGGTTTGCTGCTCGGTGGAGCCCCGCAACCGGCGGCTGAGGTCGGGTCTGTGCGTGCGTGCGGGGGAGCGGGTGATCTTGGTGGACACGTCCCCCGATCTCCGCGAGCAGTGTCTGCGCAACGACATCCGCCGGGTCGACGCCGTGCTCTTCACCCACGCCCACGCGGATCACATCTTCGGCCTCGACGACCTGCGCCCGTTCAACTTCCGCCAGCGCGGGGAGATCCGCTGCTACGGCTCACCGGCGACCTTGGAGCAGATCCGCACGACGTTCTCCTACATCTTCGACGGCCAACCGGCCCAGGGGGGCGGCAAGCCCCGGCTGGTGCTGGTGCCAGTGCGGGGGACGTTCACGGTGCAGGACCTCGAGGTCCGGGCGGTTCCAGTGTGGCACGGATCGTTGGAGGTCTACGCCTACCGTTTCGGCTCCTTCGCCTACGTCACCGACTGCAGTGACATTCCACAGGACGCCTTCGAGGCGCTCCGCGGGGTCGACACCCTGGTTCTCGACGCCCTGCGCTACGAAGCCCACCCCACCCATTTCTCGATCCCGGAGGCGGTGGACATGGCCGCCCGACTGGGGGCCCGCCAGACCTATCTGACCCATCTCAACCACGACGTCGACTACAACGCTCCAGCGGTGGACCTGCCGCCGGAGGTGGAGCTCGCTTACGATGGCCTCTCCTTCAGCGTCTCCTGAGGTCTACGGTCCGGTCCCCTCCGGTCGCGCGGCGTCCGGTCGGCTCGCCGTCCCCGGCTCGAAGAGCCTCACCCAGCGCTACTTCAACCTGGCGCTCCTGGGTCGCTCGCCCCTCGTCGTCCACCGGCCCTTGCTGTCGGAGGACACCCGCAACTTCCTGGCGGGGCTCGAAGTCACGGGATTCGACGTCACCCACGGTGTCGACCGGGTCACCCTGAACCCCAACGAACGGAGGGCAGGGGAAGTCGCCCCCAGCGGAGACATTTGGTGCGGCGCCGGCGGCACCATGTTCAGGTTCCTGACCGCCGCCCTGACCACCGTCCCCGGAGCCTGGCGTCTCGACGGAATTCCGCGGCTGCGGGAGCGGACGGTGGCGCCCCTGCTGGCGGCCCTTAGGCAGCTCGGGGCCGAGGTGCATTGCCCCGGGGGGGAAGGCTTCGCGCCCCTCGACATCGTCGGCGGCAGCCTCCGTGGGGGCCACGCCGTGCTCGACTCCGGCGTCTCCAGCCAGTTCCTCTCCGCGCTGCTGATGGCCGGCACTGTGACGCCGGAGCCGGTGTCGGTGGAGGTGGCGGCGCTGACCTCGGAGCCCTATGTCGATCTGACCCTCGACGCCATCGCCGAGATGGGGGGCGCGGTGACCCGGGAGGGCCAAGTGTTCCGGGTCGAAGGGCGCCGTCCGGCGGCGGACGCGATCACCGTGGAGGCGGATTTTTCCGCCGTCGCCTACCCGGCGGCGGCGGCGGCCCTCACCGGCGGGCGGGTGCATGTCGAATCCCTGAGCCCGGCGTCGAGGCAGGGGGATCGGGGATTCGTCGACCTCCTGGCGCGCATGGGGGCCGAGGTGGCCTGGCGAGACGGCGGGTTGGAGGTCGCCGGGGGGCCCCTGCACGCGGTGACCGAGAGCCTCGAGGCGATGCCCGATCAGGTGCCGACCCTGGCGGCGCTGGCGCCGTTCGCCCGCGGGACCACCCGGATCCTCGACGTCCCCCACCTCCGGATCAAGGAGAGTGACCGCCTGCTGGCCATGGCGACGGAGCTGCGCCGGGTAGGCGCCACGGTGGAGGAGCTGGAGGACGGTCTCGTGATCCCGGGGGTGTGGGCGGACGCCGTGCCCCCCAGAGACCCGGTGACGGTAGACACCTGGGGGGATCACCGGATCGCCATGGCGATGGCCCTCGTGGGCCTGCGCCGGCCGGGGATCTCCCTGCGGGCTCCGGAAGTCGTGGGCAAGTCCTACCCGGGGTTCTGGCGAGATCTGGAGGGCCTGATCCAGCGATGACGTGGCTGCCCGCCGACCGACGGTTGATCCACCCTTCCGTGGAGGGTTTCGGCGGGCATCCTCCCCTTGTCCAGGTACGCCTGACCGATCAGCAGCGGTTGGCGGTGGTGCTCCAGGGGGCGGCGCTGCGGGCCCACCTGGACCACGGCGGCTGGCGCCTCGGGGGGGAGGGTTGGGACGACGCCGAGCTGACGGCTTCGGGGGTCCTCAAGCTGCCCCCGCCGCTGCCGGGGCGCTGCGGGTCGATGCCCCAGGTGGACGCCCTTCGCCTCCTGCGCCGGGTTTTCCGCACCCCGGACGACGTGTTCGGCCGCGGACAGGCCCGTCGCGTCGCCCGGGAGCTGACGGTCCTCTGGCGGCAGGAGCTGACCCCCTTCGGCGCCGATCTGCTGGTGGAGCAGATCCTGGAGGCGGCGCCGTTCCTTTGGGGCGGTTCCTACGACGCGGCCCGCGGGGCCCTGGCGGCGGAGCACCTGATCGACGGGGCGTCGCACCTTTGGATCGCCGGGCCGGGCCGGGCGCGGCGGTCGTTCCTGCGCCTGGCCGGCTCCTACGAAGACCTCTTGGCCCAGGTCGGCGGTTCGGAGGCGCGGGAGCTGTGGGACGCGGTGGATGGCGGCGGTGACCCACGGGAGCATTTTCAGAGCGGCCGCTGGAAACGGGCGGTGGCCCTTTGGCGCCGCAAGGCCAGAAGGACCCGTGAGGACAGCCTGTCCTATGCCCGCTGCCTCTTCAATCTCGGACGCTACGCCGAGGCGGCCCAGACCCTTCTGCGCCGGGAGGAGGTGGAAGCCCGCCTGCTGCGTCTTCGGTGTCTTCTGGAGCTCGACGAGCGCAACGCCGCCCTGCGGGCGGTGAATACCCTGGAACAGCAGGAGCTGACGCCGAAGCAGGAGGTGGATCTCGGGGAGGTGGCGGTGCGGCTACTGGCGGGCAAGGGGGACCGAGACGGCATCCGTCGATGGGTCGCCCGGATGCTCGCCATCTCCGGGCAGGGCGACGTCGCCCTCGAAGCTCTCCTGGTGGCCGCCGGCGCCGCCTCGGACCTGGGGGACACCGCGGCCCTCGACCGCTATCTCGAAGGGGCGCGGGGGGCTCTGGAGATTCCGGCCCTGGCGGTCCGCTGGCACCAGTTGGACGGCCTTTCCTGCTACGCCCGGGAAGACGGGCCCGGGGCGTCGGCGGCCCTCGGGCGGGCGCTGAAGCTCTGTCGCCGAAAGTTGCGGCGGGGGAGGGCGGGGCGTCTCTGGAACGATCTGGCGATGGCCCGGGTCCTGGCGGACGACCTTCCCGGCGCCGAGCGCGCTTGCCGGCACGCCCTGCGGCTTCTGGTGCACTGCGACGGCCCCCTCTACTCGACCCTCTCCCTCTACAACCTGGCGGAGGTCCGGGTACGGCGGGGACGTCTCGACGGTGCGGCGGAGACGATCGAGCGGTCGATGCGGGAGAATCGGCGGTCCGGAAACCAGCGGGGCCTCCTGCAGGATCAAGAGCTGTGGATCCGCCTGGAGCTGGCCCGGGGTCGGGTCGAGGCTGCCCTCAGCCACTACGCCGAGGTACAGCAGATGGGGTTGGTGGACACGGCCCTGGGGGACGTGTTCGAAGCCCTGGCGGCGCGGGCGCGGGGATGGCTCGGGCAGTCGGAGGCGGCCGCCGGCCACCTGGGACAGTCCGGGGATGTTTCGCTGGCGCACCTCGAGCCCGAGGAACGGCCCGCGGTCTGGGCCCTGGCGGGGAACTCCGACGAAGCGTGGCGTATCGCTGCGGGAACGCCCTGGGAGACGCTCTGGGGACCCCTCGTCGTCGGTGAGCGTCCCGACGCGCGGGCGTGGCGCAGCCTCGACCTCCTGGAAGACTACCGGGCGGCCCGCCTGGTCTACGACATCGAGCAGCTGATGCCCGGCGCCTCGCCGCCCCTAAGGCTGCGGAACGCCATCATGGCTTTCCGCCGCGCCGGTGCGGAGAGCTTCGCGGAGCGCCTCGAAAGCCGGTCCTTGAGCGTTTGGAAGGCCCTCCGTAGCTACCTGGAGCAGCCGCCGGGCAGCCTGAAGGGGGCCGAGCAGATGCTCGTCTCCATGGGTTACGGAGATGTCCGCCTGACCTGGCGTCGCGGCGGCGGCGGGGAAACCGCGGCGGCGGAGGGCGAAGACCGGGGACCGGAGCACGTGCTCGTGGGCGGACCCGGGGGGGAGGAGACGTTGACGGCCCCCGCCGCCGGAGGGACCCTGGGGCTGCGGACCACCCACGTCGACGGCGTCCTACGGGCGGTCTTCTCGCTCCTGGTGCGGGACGCCGAAGGCCTGGTGGCGACGGTGGAGGACGCCGGGGAGGTCGACGAAGGGGCGGAGGCCCCCGTCGTCCGGGGGCGGATCGTCGGCCGTAGCCCGGCTCTGCTGGGGGCGCTGCGGGACCTGGACCGCTTCGCGGAGGCGGACCAGCTTCCCGTCCTCATCTTGGGGGAGAGCGGGACCGGCAAGGAGCTGTTCGCCCAGCGGGTCCACGACCTGAGCCCGCGCAGCGGGCGGCCCTTCCTGGCGGTCAACTGCGGGCAGTTCTCCCGTGAGACGATCCAGTCGGAACTGTTCGGCCACGAGCGGGGAGCCTTCACCGGCGCCCAGACCCTCAGGCAGGGGATCTTCGAGGCCGCCGCCGGGGGGACCGTCTTCCTCGACGAGATCGGCGAGCTGCCGATGGAAGTCCAACCCCAGCTCCTGCGGGTGCTCCAGGATGGCGAGGTGAGGCGGTTGGGCAGCGACCGCGGCCGCCGGGTGAGCTTCCGGGTTGTGGCGGCGACCCATAGGGACCTCGAATCCATGGTCGGCGAGGGGACGTTCCGGGAGGATCTCTACTATCGGCTCAAATATGCCCAGGTGCGGCTCCCGCCGCTGCGGGACCGGGGCGACGACGTCAACCTGCTGGCGGGTCACCTGCTGGCGCAGGTGGCCCCGCGGGTGCGGCTGACGCAGGATGCCCGGCGCCGTATCGCGTCCTACCCTTGGCCCGGCAACGTGCGGGAGCTCAAGGGGGTGCTGGAGGCGTCGGCCCTTCTGGCGGACGGCGACCGATTGGACGCCGGGGGGCTCCGTCTCCCAGAAGGGCAGGAGGAGCAGGTGCCGGCGGCGGTGGAACCCGAGGCAGATGTGGACTACCACCGGGCGGTGGAGGACTTCCGCCGGGCCATGGTCGGCGCCGCGTTGAAACGTTCCGGCGGCAACCGAGCCGCCGCCGCCCGCAGCCTCGGCCTGAGTCGCCAGGCCCTGACCTACATCGCCCAGCAGCTGGGATTGGTCTGACCGACCGGGGGCGCCGTCACCGCCCCCTTCCTGGCCCTGGAAGTCGCAGGACCCCGGAGCGAAGTAGGAAAGGTTTCATGCCTCCCCGCGGGGACGCGCAAGTGGGCGCCGTCGAATAGGAGCTGCCGCCCGTTGTAGGTATGGATCCGGGGTTGCGGACCCTGCCGAGTTTTCACTTAGCTCCTTTAGTTGGGCCGCGCTGCGGGCTCGGCGCCGAGCCCCGTAAACAGGGATGTACGCTGGCCCTCCCCAGAGAAAAGAAAGATGGAAAAACCCTTGACATGAAGTCGAACCCCCACGAGAATGGCCGAGTGTGGTCAAAGCACACGTTTTATGTGGTTGTTTTTGATGTTTGCGGTTCCGGGATGATCGTTATGGGGGATGATCGTTCCGGGAACAATCGGTATGCGGCCTGAGTCCACAGAGTGGAATTCGGGCCCGCGAGGCCTGCTGTTCTCGTATGTTGTGCTCGCCAGATGTGTTGACGGACCCGTGGATCCCGGTTGCCGAAAGACGGCATGATCGATTGAAAGCCATAGGAGGCTCTTAGCATGGCGGACGCCAATGACTCCAAGGTCTATACCCTGACGGACGTTTCGAAAGCGACGAAGATCTCGATGCCGACGTTGCAGCGATACAAGAAGCTCTACCAGGACAGGATTCCGTCCGTCGGTTCCGGTCGCACCCAGCGGTACCCCGAAGAAGCCCTGGACGTGTTTCGGGAGCTGAAGAAAGAAAATATGGGCAAGCGCGGGCGGCCGCGGAAGAACGCCGCCGCCGACGCGAAGAAGCCAAAGGTTTCAAAAGGAAAGCTGGCGGAGCTGGCGGCGGCGAAATCGGCCCCCCCGACGTCGGATGCCAGCGGCGAGCTGCTGACCCTCAAGGAGATCGAGGGGCGGACCAAGATTTCGTACCCCACCCTGCTGCGCTACGTGAAGACCAGCCTGAAGCGCATCCCCCATTCCGGTACCGGACGCAAGCGGCGCTATCCCCCGGAAGCGGTGGACGTCTTCAAGACCCTGCGGGAGGAGAGCCGCCGCGGTCGCAAAGCGGGACGCGGGGGGCCTCGGGCCGCCTCCACCCCCAAGGCCGGCGGCGGAGCGTCCTCCGCCGTGGCGAGCGTCCCGAGCTCGGTCGTGCAGGAGCTCAAGGAACTCCAGAAGGCGCACCGGGAGCTGCAGCGCCAGGTCCAGCGCCTGGAGCGGGAGCTCCACAAGCCCTTCAAGGTGGTGCTCAAGCGCTGACGAGATGATCCCAGCCGAGGGGGTCCAGCGGTCGGCGCCCCTCCGGCAGATCGATCTCGACGGACAGCCGGCGGCGGATACGGCCGATGGCCGTCGCCCCGGCGCCCTTCGGCGGCGCTTCGTCCTCCGGTAGGGCGAACAGGAGGACGTAGTCCTCTCCGCCGCCGAGGGCCAGGCCCCGCCAGTCGATGCCGAGGGCACCGGCCAGGCGCTGGGAATCCTCCGGCATCGGCAGCCGTTCGGCGTCGAGCACGGCCCCCACGCCGCTGGCCCCACAGAGCCGGTGGAGGTCCTTCGCGAGGCCGTCGGAGACGTCGAGGGCCGCCGCCCGCCTCCGTTCCCCCAATCGGCGGCCGAGCTCCAGCTGTGGGGTGGGTAGCAGGTGACGGCGCACGGCCCGGCGCGCCGCCGCTTCGAGCCGGCGGGGGAGTCCAAGGTCGGGGAGCTGGATCCGCCTTCCTTCATGGCGCGCCCCCCGCTGCAGGAGGCGGAAGCCGAGCCCCGATTCGCCGACGGTGCCCCCCAGCCACAGCCGATCCCCCGGTCGCGCCGCATCCCGGGCGGGTCCGCCGCCCGGCGACGCCTTGCCCACGAGGGTCAGGGCCGCCGAGACGCGATCCGAACGGCTGAGGTCGCCGCCGGCGAGCTCGACGCCGTGGCGGTGCGAGGCGTCGATGAAAGCCTCGAAGAATCGTTTCAAGTCGAAGCCGGGGGAAGCGGTGAGGGCGAGAAAGCCGTAGGTCGGCTCAGCCCCCATGGCGGCCAGATCGGAGAGGTTGACCGTCAGCAGGCGGCGGGCGACGAGGCGGGGGTCGAGGCCGGGGAAGAAGTGGACCCCTTCGATCTGGGTGTCCACGGTGGTCACCCAGGGGCCGCCGGCGGGGAGGACGGCGCCGTCGTCCCCGATCCTGTCCCAGCCTAGGCGACGGACCCGGCGCCGCAGCCAGGCGATCCAGCGATCCTCGTCGACGCCGTCAGTCCGCGGGCTCACCATGGGCGTCGGGCCCGTCTCCGGGCACGAGGGCGAGCTCGAGGATTTCCGACATCCGGCTCGACGGATGGAAGCTGACGGCGGTGCGGAGGATCTTCGGCAGCTGTGTCAGGTCCCGCTCGTTGAGCTTGGGGATGATGACCCTGCGGATCCCGGCGCTGCGGGCCGCCAGGGCCTTCTCCTTCAGACCGCCGATCGGCAGGATGTCCCCGCGGAGGGTGATCTCACCGGTGAGGGCGACCTCCCGATCTACCGGGCGATCGGTGAGCAGGGAGACGATCGCCGTCGCGATGGTGATGCCGGCGGACGGGCCGTCCTTGGGGATCGACCCCGCCGGCGCGTGGACGTGGATGTCGTTCTTGGCGAAGAATTCGTGGCCGGGATCTCCCTCCGGCAGCTTGGGCGCCACCTCCTGGGAGTGGAACCAGCGGGCATAGGAAAAGGCAGCCTGGGCCGACTCCTTCATCACCTCGCCGAGCCTGCCGGTGAGATGGAGCTTGCCCTGCCCCGGCACGGCGATCGCTTCGATGATCAAGAGATCACCGCCGGCTGCGGTCCAAGCCAGTCCGGTGACGACGCCGACCCGATGACGGTCCAGCAGGGATTCGTTGAAGTTCTTCTCCGGACCCAGCAGTGAGCCGACCCGCTTGCCGTCGATCACCGAGGCCCGGCGTCGGCCCTCCGCCACCTTGACCGCCGTCTTTCGGCAGACGGCGCCGATTTCCCGTTCCAGATTCCGTAGACCCGCCTCCCGGGTGTACCCGCGGATGAGGGTGCGGATCCCCGATTCGGTGAACCGCAGCTGCCCCTCCTCCAAACCGTTGGCCTCGAGCTGTTTGGGGACGAGGTGCCGCTTGGAGATGGCGAGCTTCTCCTCCTCCGTATAGCCCGACAGCTCCACGACTTCCATGCGGTCCAGGAATGCCGGCTGGATGGGATCCAGGAGGTTGGCGGTGGTGATGAAAATCACCTTCGACAGGTCGTAGGGGACCCCCAGGTAGTGGTCCCGGAAGTCATAGTTCTGCTCCGGGTCGAGCACTTCGAGGAGGGCGGAGGACGGATCCCCCCGGTAGTCGGAGCCGATCTTGTCGATCTCGTCGAGCATGAAGACCGGGTTGGCGGTGCCCGCCTGGTGAAGGCCTTGGATGATCCGACCGGGGAGGGCGCCGACGTAGGTGCGCCGGTGGCCGCGGATCTCCGCCTCGTCCCGCACGCCGCCGAGGGAGATGCGGACGAACTCGCGATTGAGGGCCTGGGCGATGGAGCGGCCGAGGGACGTCTTGCCGACGCCGGGCGGGCCGACGAAGCAGAGGATCGGACCCTTGGTGTCGGCCTTCAGGCTGCGCACGGCGAGGAACTCGATGATCCTCTCTTTGACCTTGTCGAGGCCGTAATGGTCCCGGTCCAGGACCTTCCGGGCGTGGCCTAGGTCGAGGTTGTCCTGGCTGGAGACCCCCCAGGGGAGGCTGGTGAGCCAGTCGAGGTAGGTCCGCAGGATGGTGCTCTCGCCGCTTTCCGGGTGGCTGCGTTCGAGGCGGCGGATCTGCTTCTCCAGCTCTTTGCAGGCCTCCTCCGGCATCTCCCGCTCTTTGGCCAGGCGGCGGTAGCCGGCGATCTCCTCCGCCAGCTCGTCGGCCTCGCCGAGCTCCGTCTGGATGGCCTTCAGCTGCTGGCGCAGGAAGTATTCCCGTTGGCTGCGGTCCATTTCGTCCTGGGCCTGGGTGGAGATGGACCGCTGCATGTTGAGCAGCTCCAGCTCCCGCATCAGGTGCTCGTTCACCTTGCGCAGCCGTTCCACCGGGTCCATGGTCTCCAGGATCGCCTGGGCGTCCCACACCTCGAGCTCGAGGTTGTTGGCGGTGAGGTCCGCGAGCCGCCCCGGCTCGTCGAGGCTGGCGGCGAGCATGGAGATTTCCGGCGAGACGTTCTTCCCCAGGTGCAACGACTGGTCGAGGTTCTCCTTGACGCTGCGGACGAGGGCCTCGTTGGCCAGCTCCCGCGGCGGGTCCGGATGGGTGTCGACCTGCCGCACGTGGGCCTTGGGGAACGGCGTGACCTGACTGAGGTGCTCCAGCCGAGCGCGCACCAGACCCTGGGTGAGGATGCGGATCCGGCCGTCCGGCAGCTTCAGCATGCGCA
>JBCDIS010000043.1:0-44791 GCA_038748685.1 Acidobacteriota bacterium
GAGAGCAGGACCTCGGCCGCATGCGGGAGCAGGAGGTCAGCAGCCACCGCGCAGCCGTGGAGGTGGGGGCCGCCCATGTCTACCTGGAGGATCGGAGGCGGGCCCACGAGGCGATCCGCGCCGCCGGCGCCGTGGTGCTCGACGTCGAGCCCCAGGAGCTCCCCCACTCCTTGGTGGCCCGCTACCTCGACATCAAGCGGGCCGGGCAGCTCTAGCCGGGATTTCTCACGAGCGGGCGGGTTCGCGGCAGTGATTCAAGAAGAATGCTTTGGCCCGTCGAGCGAAATGGCTGTAGGGGTGTGGATCCGTTGGACTTGGTAGTCGGTCAGCGACGGGCATCCTCCTACGGCGGCTGCCAGGACGGAGCCAGGAGCCGGCGCCTGCCGTCCTTCGAACGGGTCACGTCGGCTCCCCCCAGGTCCTTCCGATCCCACAGCTGGCAGGTGACCTGTTTGTGGGTCTGATCGAGGCCCTCGCAGTAATTGGTGAAGATGCAGCGGCGGACCGCGTCGCCGTGGCCGAGGCGGATCTTGCGGAACCAATCGGGGTCGGCGAGGGTTTGGCGGGCCGATGCCACGAGGTCCCCCTGCCCGGCGGCCAAGACCGCCTCCCCCTGTTCGAAGGTGCAGATGCCACCCGCCACCACCACCGGGGTGCCGAGGCCGGCGGACCGCACCGCCCTCCGCACCCGGCCGGCGGCGGCGAAGTTCCGGCCGAAGGGACCCGCCGCATCGGAGATCGCGGTGGGCATGCACTCGTAGCCTGAGGGGCCGGTGTAGGGGTAGGCCGCCCGGCCAACCCGCGGCTGCTTGGCGTCTTCGAACTTGCCCCCCCGGGAGAGGGACAGGAAGTCCATACCCCCCTGGGCTAGGGCGACGGCGTAGTGCTCCGCATCCTCCACCGTGCTACCGCCGTCGATGCACTCCTCGGTGAGGATCCGACAGCCGACGACGGTATCCCCACCGACCCTGCCGCGCACCCGCTCCAGGATCTCCAGCGGCAGCCGCACCCGGTTTTCCCTGGAGCTCCCGTAGCCGTCCTGCCGGGTGTTGAGGCCGGAGAGGAACGACGCCATGGTGTAGGCGTGGGCGAAATGCAGCTCGACGCCGTCGAAACCCGCCCGCCGAGCCCGATCGGCGGCGTCGGCGAACAGGTCCGGCAACACGTGGGGCAGCTCCTGGACGTGGGGCAGGTGGACGTCCGTCACCCTTTCCCGATAGCCGAACCGCAGGGCCTCCAGCTCCCTGGGGGTGAGGGCCCGGCGGAGGCCGTCGTCGTCCATGGCGAGGAGGGCGCTGCGGACGGCGTCGTCCCCGCGGGCGGCGACTTCGCCCCCCACCGCGTCGCGGTGCTGATCCGTGAGCCTCAAATAGCGACGGAAGTAGGTCTCCGGCTCCGGGCGACGGCGGATGGACAGGAAGTCGATGATCTGGATGAACACCCGCGTCCGGCCGCCGCTGGCCTCCCGAACCGCCGCCACCAGGCGCTCCAGGCCCGGCAGGAAACGATCGTGCCCGATGCGGAGCAGCGGGCCGCTGGGGACGTCGCGGATGCCGGTGGCCTCGACCACCAACGCGCCGGGCCGGCCCTCGGCGAACCGCCGGTACCAGTCGACCACGTCGTCGGTGACCTCCCCGTCCTCCGTCGCCCGCCACGGCACCATGGCGGGTACCCAGGTGCGCTCTTCGAGGCGAAGCGGTCCGATCCGCACCGGAGAGAACCAGCGGGAGGAGGAGGCTTCGGCGCGGCTGGGCCAGCGGGCCTCGGGCAGGGGATGCTTGATGCGCTCGGGGGGCTTCCACATGGTGTCGAGTCGATCCGGGTCGGATGGGCGTCGCTGGGGGCGGCGGATGGAATTCCGATAGAGTGCCGGCCGGACCGGCCCGCCAGACGCAGCCAACCGCGGAAATTGTACGCCATGCCCGAAACCCACCAGTCTTCCTCCACCCAATCGGACTTCCCCTCCGCCCGCATCCTGCTTCTCCAGGCTCGGCACGACGACGATCCCGTCAAGCGGGAGGAGCTCGAGAGCTTCGCCCGTCGGAGCGGCGTCGCCGCGGACCAGGTGACCTCACACGACATCCTCCAGGGCCCGCCGGCGATGGCGCTGCTGCGGCGCCACGACGTGATGATGGTGGGGGGCTCGGGGGAGTACTACGTGACCAAGAACCACCTGCCCCACCAGCAGCGGACCCTGGAGTTCCTTACCGAGGTCGCCGACCACGGCCCCCCGACCTTCGCCTCGTGCTTCGGCTTCCAGCTCATGGTGGAGGCCCTCGGGGGTGAGCTGGTCTACGACCCGGACGCCATGGAGGTGGGCACCTACCCCGTGCGGCTGACGGAGGACGGCCGCACCGACGAGCTGTTCCGCGGCCTACCGGAGGAATTCCCGGCGCAGCTGGGGCGCAAGGACAGGGCCCGCCGCCTTCCGGCGGAGGCCCGGCATCTGGCGGCGTCGGAGCGGGCGCCGTTCCAGGCCTTTCGTCTCGAAGGCCGTCCTCTATGGGCTTCCCAATTCCATCCGGAGCTGGACCACGAGACCAACCGGGGTCGCTACCTGCGCTACCTCGATGGCTACGCCGGCCACCTCACCGAAGAGGAGAAGGCGAGGTCCCTCGAGCGGTTCCGCCCGAGCCCCGCCACCGAAACGCTGCTCCACCGTTTCCTCCGCCTCGTCCTCACCTGAGGCACAACTGCCGGCCTGAGGCGAGTTGCTGGCCCGGGGCGGAGGAATCCTCGTCTAGGAGGCGCCCCTACTCCTCCGCCACCAGCGCCGCGATCTCCGACGCGTCCAGGGCCCGGCCGTAAACCCGTACCTGGTCGAGGGCGCCGTCGAAGTGGTTGGTGGAGCCGAGGAAGTTTCGGCCCAGCACGGCGGGTCCTTCAGTATCGAGGGAAATGGGCCCGGTGAGCCTCCCCGCCTCCACCACGCCGTCCACCCAGAGCAGCAGGCGATCCCCATCGTGGGTGGCCGCCACGTGGTGCCACTGACCGTCCGCCACCACCGTGGACCCGGTGCTGGCGAAGTGGTCGACCCGGGCGAAGAGCTTCGAATCGTGGGTCAGGTAGAGGTCGAGGCCGTCGTAGCTGGAATCCCGCTTGTCGAAGATGCCGCGGAAGGTGCCCGCCGTGCCGCCGTCGTGGCGGATCCACGCGGCGACGGTGAAGGCCGTGAGCGAGTCGAGCCGCGGATCGGCGCCGGCCAAGACCCCGTCGGCGGAGCCGTCGAGGTCCAGCCCATAGCCGACCTTTCCGAAGGTAGCGGTCGGCCCGCCTCCTGGGCAGCTCGGGACCCGGCGTCCGGGGGCGCCGGCGGCGTTGGTCACCCGGCAGGCGTTGGCGGTGTCCTCGAAGGTCCACGACGCGAGCAGGCCGTCGGTGGGCACCTCCGCCCTTGGCCCCGAACCGCTTCCCTGCCCGACGCCGTACACTTCAGAGAAGTACCCGCGAAGCTCCTGCCGCTCCGCCTCCCCCAGGGCGCGGTCGAAGACCATGGCGGCCGCCATGTCGCCGTACATCCCATGCACCCGGCTGACGGACATCAAGAAGCGGAAACGGAAATTCCCCGGGGTCGACGGCTGCCCGGCGGTGACGTCGGTCCCGTTCACCACCGCCCGCACCGAGTCGTCGGCGGCGCGGTGGATCTCGATCAGCTGCCACTGCCCAGGGGTCACGGCGCCGGGGTCCGTGAGCACCACCCCAGGGCCGAAGGCAACCCGCAGGGACAGGGCGTCGTCCGCCACCCGGTGGGCCAGCTCGGACCCGGCGAAACCCCAGTAGTAGAAGTCCTGCGGCTGGGCCACCGGACGGGCCAGGATCCAGGCGCTGAAGGGACCGTTCACCGGTCCCACCTCCTGACCCAGCTCGATCTCGAAGGAGCGGTCCTGGTTGGCCCCGGCTCCGCCGCGGGCGCAGGGCAGCCCGCCGATGCAGTCGTAGATGAGGCCCGGCTTGTCGAGGTCGTCCTGGCCGAAGTCCCGACCGGCGGTCCACTCAGGAGGCTCGAAGCCGCCGGTGGGGCTGAAGCCGGACTGGTCCCGCCAGCGGCGGACGCACCCCTGCGGAAACACCGAGAGATCGCAGTACTGCTGGTCGAGACCAGCGTTGTCCCCCGCCGTCCGGCAGGACTCCGTGTCGCAGGTGGCCGCCGTCATCCCGGAGCGGGATTCGACGAAGAACTTCAGGCCCGAGACGTCCGTGGGGTGGAACGACGCTTCGTCGGCGGTGCCGACGAAGACCCGGGCCGCCAGATCGTCGGCGTTGGCGCCCCCCGAAGCCACGAGGTCCATGCAGCGGACGAAGTAGGCGTAGGCGAAGCCGTCGGACAGCCCCGCGAGGGGTGCCGAATGGCTGGTGCCGCCGGTCTGCTGGAAGGTTACCGGCATGTCGGCGAAGGGGATACCGGGGTCGGTGGCGTATCGACACTCCGCCGCAACGTCGGTGGTGAGGGTCAGGGGAACACCGCCGGTGCCCGCCGCCAACACCCCCTGCGGGGCGGCCACGGAACGGAGCGGGGGGCGGGCCCCCGGTGCCGGGATGACAAAGGAGACAGCCGCGTCGTCGGTGTTGGCGTTCCCCGCGAGGTCCCGGCAGCGGGCGTAGAAGGTGTGGCTGCCGGTGGAGAGGCCCCCCACCGTCGTCCGGTGGAACGAGCCGCCGGTGACGTCGAATGGAAAGACCATGACGCCGAAGGGGCGCCCCGGGACGCTATCGAACCGACACTCCGCGGACTCGGAGGTGATCCAGGTGAGGTCCACCCAAGTGGTGCCCGCCGCCAGAACCCCCGTGGGGGCGCCATTGCTGAGGGTCGGCGGGGTCGTATCTTCCCCACCGGGGGACGGCTCACCGCCGGCGTGGATGCTGCGGATCTCCGCCTCCGAGAGGGCCCGGTTGTAGATCCGAACGTCGTCGAGGGCGCCCGTCAGTCCATATTGGACCGACCCCGGGGAGGCCCCGGGGCGCCCCCCGAGCCCGAGGGGGGCGTCGTTCGCGGGGAGGGTGCCGCTATAGGGGTCGGCACCGTCGACCCTGCCGTTGTAGAAGTAGGTCACCTGGGCGCCGTTCCAGACCACCCCCAGGTGCTGCCAGGCCCCCACCACGAGGGGCGTCCCCCCGCGCCCCTGGCGCAGGTTGGCGAGCCGCACGCTGTAGCGATCCGCTCCGCCGTGCCCCATTTCCAGCTCGTAGACGTTGTCCTTGGAGATGAAGCTCTGGGTCCCCCCGGTTCCGGCGGGCTTGACCCATACCAACAGGGTGAGCTCGTGGGCGAGATCGAGGGGCGAGCCCGAGCCGCTGTCGGTCACCCGAACGTGGCCGGGGGCGACGAGGTCCAAGGCGCCGTCCATCGCCCCGTTCGCCAGCCATTGGGTCGTTCCGGACAGCTGGCCGTGGAGGCCGTTGCCGGAAAGGTCGAGGACCGAGCTACCGGAGCCGTCGTCCAGGGTCCAATGGGCCACCGGGGACGCGACGGCGACCGGGGAGCTGGCGAAGATAACCAGCAGTAGGAGTTGAAGGGTTGGGACGGAAACGCGAGGAGTGTGGGGACGTCGCGATCCGAAGGAGAGGGTGTTCGAGAGCAGGCAGGACGAAAACAGTCGAAAATAGATCATTCGGGCACAACCTCCGTTTGGCAACAGATCCGATTGGCAGCAGGTCCAATTGGCAAAGGGGGCTGTCGGGGCCGCGCGGCTTCAGAAAGCTATTTAGCCAAATCGCTATACCTCGACAAAGAAATTAGCTCCTGTTGGCCTGCGCAATGTCTAATTATCTTAACACAATCTTCCCCCGGCTGAGGCACTTGAACCTCCGCTGCGCCACTGATGGCGACCATCTTGAAGGGGGCCATTCCCTTGAAGAGGGCCCACCCCGCTGGGAAGCGCCGACGGAACCCCCTAGTCCCGGTCCCGGGGGGATGGGTCCAGCACCAGACCTTGGGCGAAGGCCGTCAGCTCCGCCAAGGACCGTCCGCAACACAGGCCCGAGTGGGAGCGCAGGCCGAGGCGGGTCATCGCCCGCCCCCCCACCGCCATGGCGATCCCCTGTTCGCCGAAGCGCTCCACCAGCTGGCGGACCTCCGACGCCAAGACGTCTTCGGAACGGACCGTGGTGACGCTCAGCCAAACCAAGACGGGCCGATGCTCCTCCGCCGCCAGCTTGAGGATCCGCAGCGGCGTGTTGGGCCCGAGGTTGATCGTCCGGTAGCCCTCGGCGAGGAGCGCCGTCGACACCAGGAGGCTCGGCAGCAGGTAGGGATCCCCGGCCGGCGCCCCTCCGAGGGCGAGGGGAGCGTCGCTGGTGTCGGGAAACAGGTTGCGGAGCTGATGGATGGCTTCCATGCACATCTGGGTGGCGCGGTGCTCGGTGAAGATCCCCAGGTCCCCGTGGTGCCACTGCAGGCCAACGCGGGCCATGGCTTCTCGAATCGGCCCGTCCCCGATCTCAGCGACCCGGTAGCCCGCCAGGTAGAGGGAGAAGAGGAGACCGCGGAACTCAGCCTCGGCCCCTGAGTCCAGGTAGCCGTAGAGCTCCTCGGCGGCCGTCGTCAGGTCCAGGGCCCGGGAGCTTGCCCCTTTGACCTCGGGCATGCCGAGGATCTGGGGTTGAAGAAGCTCCACCTCGGACTCCCGAACGAAGCGGATCGCCTCCGGCAGAGGGATCCGGCGGTGCCCCCCGGCCGTGCGGATCGCCCGGATCAAGCCTTCGTCGGCCCATCGCTTGATGGACGACTGGCTGACGCCGATCGCGGTGGCGAGCTCTTTGGGGGATAGGACTTGCTTCATCGATGGTCCGCGGGCTCGGGGGGATCCCTCCGCCGCGGTCTCCGGTCGCCTTGCACGATTTTGAGAGTGAGCAGACCTCCGGCGGGACCTGGAATTATGGAACGGCCGAGTGGCCGGGGGCAACGCTTGGACATCTCGGGGGCCCCAATACCGTGGCCGCGGCTGTGCGAGGTTTCGGACGATGTCCTGCCTTGACAGGAACAGTCTCTGGTCCTACACTATTCCTCGTTGAACGTTTTGGACGATTTTTAACGAGATCTCAAGCAGCGCTCAACCGCTCCCCGCAAGCAAACGACCAACTCACTACTCATCGCCACATCCAAAGACATCCCCCCCACCGAACCGATGAGTATGCCTACCCAGCCTTCGCTTTCCGCAGCCCGAGTGGACGCCGTCTGGACGACGGCACCCAACGCTGCGGTGTTCCAGGTCAACGCCGAGGTACCCAATGCCGCGGCCACGCCCATAGCGGGGCTAACTTCGACCCAAGCTCGGCGACCGTTCCGGATCCACGCCCTCCCCAACGACACCGCGACCCCCGAACCCGGCACAGCCCAAGACCCCGTCGTCCCGCTGCACGCCCCGGAGCTCGGGCCCGTCACCCTCTCAAGCCGCCCCGGCGGAACGCTCCCCGTCGAGCGGATTCCCGCGGCGCCTCACCGCCGAGAGCTCACCGACCCAGCCCCCTGCTACGGGGCTTCCCTGGAGGGAATCCCCAACGGGATCTCCTCACCGGTCGAGGTCGAGCCAGAAAGACCTTCAACGCCTTCCTTTTCGGCCAACCGGAACGGTCGACACGCTTCCCGACTACGGTTCCTCACGGATCCGTAGCGACCAACCCGTATCCCGGCCTACCAGGGGGGGCCGGGATACGGTATTTTTTATCCCTTACCGGTCAAAACCCAGTCCGGCAGGGCCTCTCGATCTAGCCAATCGGGGATTTGGCGCCAGGTCACCAACGACCCCGCCAAGGTATTGTAATGCTGGGTAAAGTGTTGGAGCAGGAAATCCTTCTCCAGCTGATCCCGGGAAATGCACAGCTCGCGGGACGCCATGCCGCCGGTGACCATGTTTGCGAAGCTGATGTAGCTGGAGACCAGATCGACTCCCCCCGGCCGCGGTAGGGATTCGAAGGCTCGACGCATGGGGCGTAGGAGGCCGGCCCCCCGGCTCGGGGTCATCATGTCCGCCATCCGGAATCCCCAGGTCACAGGGTCCAGGGAGACATCCACCACCTTCTCGGGTCGATTGGCGACGAAGGCCATCCTCGAATGGATCTCGCCGCCCGGTCGGACGTGGAAGCGGATCACCTGGAACGCCGCGTCGAACTGACCCGGGCCGTAGGCCAGGACGCTGTCCCCCTGCTCCCGTACGAAGGCGTACCCAATGCCGTACTGCCCGAGGTCGCCGTCCGGCGGATCGCTATCGTCGAGCAGGAAGCCCTTGTGGACGACGACGTGGCTGGCTTCGGTCATCGGCACCACGAGCTGGGGCCCGCCCGCGCCGAAGGGCGCCACCGAGAACCGGAAGTCGAAGATGTTCACCTTGAGGACGATCCACTCGAACTCCTCGCCGATCCGGCGCATGTCCACGACCCGGAACCGCTCGTCATCGGCAAACTTCCCCACCCGTCCATCGGAAGCCCGCTTGTAGTAGACCTGTTCGAAACCGAAACCCTGACGCCCGTCGGCGGAGGTGGGGCACCACGCCAAGGGCTTGAGGTAGGCGGGGGGATCGGGCAGGTCCTCGTCCGGGTAGGAATCCGGCTGGCTGAAGTCGCTGGCCCGCATGAAGTAGTGCAGCACGTACTCCCGCACCTGCTCCCGCAGCCACTCGGGGTAGTTCTGCAGGTTGAGCTCCTCCGCGGTGGGAACTTCCGACGCAGGGGGCGCCTCGGAGGTTGGGGTCGCGGGGGTCTTCGCCCGGTCGTAGAACATCTCCTGGACGTTCCCCATCACGTCGAGGGTGCGGTCCGCCAGCTCCACCTCACCGAAAAAGCCAAAGCTCGTATCCGGGCGGTTGCGGGTGCGGGAGAGCTCGAAGGTTTCCTCGTACCCTTGGTTGAGGTCCACCGCCTCCCACCAACGCGCCAAGGCCAGGCCGTCTTCGAGGGCCTGGCCCACAGCGCCGACGATCTTCTCGTCGTCCGGCGTCAGCTCGGAACTGGCGAATGGGCCGTCGGGCTCGGGGGAGAGTCGTTCCTGCGTCTCCATGTTGTCTCCTTGCTGGGTGGGTGGGGGCGTCAGACCACCCCCGCGATGGCCCGCTTGATCGCCGGCAGGGACCGCTCGGCGGCCTCGGCTCCGCGCTCGATCAGCTCTTTGTCACGGAAGAAGTCGACCCAGGTGAAGTCGCTCAGGTCGGGGTTGATGCGGACGTCGGCGGAGATCGCCTTGAAGTTCCCCAACTCGAATTGCAGGGTCTGCATCGAGTTCATGAAGATGTCGAAGAGGTTCGGCATGTCCAGGCTCTCCCCCAGGTAGGCAAGGGGATTGAACAGGTTGAACCGCCGGTAGATGCGGGACGGCAGCATCTCGACGCCCTTCTTCATCGGCGGCACCACGTTGACCGCGAGGCAGATGTCCGCCCCCATGTTGCGCACCACCTCGGCGGGCACCGGATCACACACGCCGCCGTCCACCAGGACCCGCTTGCCCCGCCGCACAGGCGCCATGACGATGGGTACCGAGCAGCTGGCCCGGAAGGCGTCCACCAGGGAGCCGGAGCCGAGATCGACCCGCTCCCCCGTCTCGATGTCGGTGGCCACGGCGCGGCACGGCCGCAGCAGGTGGTGGAAGGTCCGGGCGTCTCCGAGCTGGGGCTCGAAGGTCTCCTTGATGCCGTCTCCGCTGAGGAACCCCGGCCGAAGAAGGGTGGAGTCCCGCCGCACCAGATTGAGCAGCTTGGACTTGCTGCCGAGGATCGCCGCCAGCTCGGTCAGCCGCTGGACCGACAGGCCGGCGCAGTAGCCGATGGCCACCAAGGATCCCATCGAGCAGCCCGCCACCAGGTCGATGGGCAATCCGTTGTCTTCGAGCACCTGGATCACCCCGAGGTGGGCCAGGCCGAAGGCGGCCCCCCCTCCGAGGGCCAAACCGACGCTGCGGCCGAGGATCTTCCGGGTCAGACGGTGCAGGGGCATGCCGAGGGGCGAAAGGGGGGCGTCCCGGAGCCTCTCGCCGAGGGCCAACGGGGCCAGACCGGCGGGCAGGTCGGCATCCCGCGGCAGGACGAAGGGCTCGCAGGAATTGAGGGGGATTCGGCGGGTGCCGCGGTTGTAGAGGTCGAGGACCTGGAATCTGCGGAATCCCGGATCCAGCATGACCAGCGGCTCGCTACGGCGACGCACCACCTCCACCACGACATCCGAAAAGTCCGCGACGGTCTCCACGACGGGCCGGGGGCCGCTGCCGAGGTCGACGACGATGTAGTCGAAGTCGACGCACAGCCTCGACACCATGGCGGCGAATCCCTCCGGCGTCGTGGCCCGCTCGCCCTGGAGATCGAGGTCCAGGGACACCGGCAGGTGTCGATGGGGGCGGTAGGCGCGCCGAAACTCCCCGGATTCGGCACCGGCCAGGCTGGTTATGGGGTTCACCGACCCTGGACGGGCGCGGTCGCCGTGGACCCGCGCGTACAGCACAGACTCCCCGGTCCACTTCCGCAGCAGACAGGCCAGGGTCGCCGCCACCATGGTCGAGCCCTGCATCTCCGGGTGGGCCACCACCGTAACGACCTTGGAGCCGAGCCCCTCGACCCCCTCGTCGCGGGCGGCGATGGCTAGCCGCTGGCAGATCACCCGGGAGAAGTACTCCAGGGCCTTCGTATTTTTCAAGAAGTAGCGGTTGAAGGACTCCTTGGAGAGGCTCAGCAATCGGGCCTGCCTAGACACCGAGACGGTGGCCGAGCGCGGTCCCCCCACCACCAGGGCGAGCTCGCCGAAGAAGTCCCGGGGGCCGAGGCGGCTGAGCAGCTTTCGGCTGTCGCCGTCGCCGCCCCAAACTTCGAGCTCGCCGCTGAGGACGATGTAGAAACTGTCCCCTTCATCCCCGGCGCGGCAGATGTCCGCCCCCTTGCGGTGCACCTCCTCGACGAAGAGGCCCTGGACGGCCTGAAGTTCTTCCGGCTTGAGATAGCTGAACAGCGGAATGTTGCGCAGCGTCTCGATGCGATCGTTGGCCGTCTTGGGCATCGGCGGTTCTCTCTCCCGCCCCCACGCTTCGAAGAGCGGAGCTAGGGGGTCCGGTCAGAATTCGCAAACTGGGAGCTCGGTCTCTCCCAGTCTACCCGATCGACCGCCGATCAACCGAAGATGCGAAACCAGAGCTCGAAGAACCGCTGTGCGAACGGGGTCAGCCGCCGGCGATTCCATTGATCCCCGGCCTTGCGGAACACCTCCCCCTGGGTGGGATAGGGGAAGATCGTCGACGAAAACTTCGAAAGACCCAGACCGTGGGTCATGGCGAAGCTGAGGTGTCCGATCATGTCGCCGGCGTGCTCCGCCACCAGGGTGGCACCTAGGATCTTGTCGGAGCCGGCCTCGAGGTGGACCCTCAGGAATCCTTCGTCCTCACCGTCCAGTCGCGCCCGATCGACGTCCTCCATCGGCACCGTCATCGTTTCCACCCGCAGGCCGAGCCCCTCCGCTTCGGACGGGTGCAATCCAACGTGGGCCACCTCCGGGCTGGTGTAGGTACACCATGGGATCACCAGGTCCGAGCTCCTGCCGCGCCCGAAGAAGAAGGCGTTGCGCACCACCATCCGCGCCTGAGCGTCGGCGGTGTGGGTGAATTGGTACTTGGAGGCGACATCCCCCACCGCGAAGATCTTGCGGTGGGTGGTGCGCAGCCGCCCGTCCACCTGGATCCCCTTGCGATCGTAGGCGACCCCCGCCGCTTCGAGCCCCAGGCCCTCCACGTTCGGCGCCCGGCCCACCGCCACCAGAAGCTCGTCGACGACGACCCGGTCCCGTTTCCCGTCCTTCGAGAAGGCGACTTCTTGACCGTCCCCCGCCGGGCTCAGCCCCTCGATCTTCACGCCGAGCCGGAGGTCGACGCCATCCTTCTCGAGGGCCCCCTGCACCACCTTCGCCGCGTCGTCGTCCTCCCGCGGTAGCACCTGGTCCGCCATGTCGAAGAGGACGACCTCGGAGCCGAAGCGGGCGAAGCTCTGGGCCATCTCACAGCCGATGGGGCCGGCGCCGATGACGCCGAAGCGCCGCGGCAGCTCGGTGAGCTCGAAGAGATCTTCGTTGGTGCGGTAGCGCACCGTATCCAGCCCCGGGATGGGGGGCGCCGACGCCCGGGCACCGGTGGCGATGACGGCGCGGCGGAACCGCAGGCGTCGATCCCCCACCTCCACCACGTCACCGGCCACGAACCGACCTTCACCGAGGAAGACGTCGACCCCCAGGTCGCGGAACCGCTCCGCGCCGTCCACCGGGCCGATGTCCGCCCGCAGGCTTCGCATCCGCTCCATCGCAAGGGCGAAATCTCCGGGCCCTTCTCCCTTCGGCGCCCCCAGGTCCCGGTGGGCGTCGCGGGCCGTCTTCCAGGCTCGGGCGGCGCTGATGATCCCCTTCGACGGCACGCAGCCGACGTTGAGACAGTCTCCCCCCATCAGGTGCCGCTCCACCAAGGCCACCTTGGCCCCCAGGCTGACGGCGATGGCGGCGGTCACCAGGCCGCCGGTGCCGGCGCCGATCACCACCAGGTGGTAGCGCTCGGCGGGCTCGGGGTTCACCCAGTCCGGAGGGTGGACGCTGGCGATCAATCGCCGGTTGTGGTCGTCCCAGGGCTCCATCCGCACTTCGGATCCTCTGCTGTCAGCCATCAACTGCCTCCCCCCGGCCTTCGTCGTTTTCGTCTACGCCGCTCGGGTCCGTCGCCTCCGCCAGAGCCCGGCCGGCGATTCGGGTCACCACCGTGGTCACCAGCACCGTCGCCACCAGACCGACGGCCAGGAAGACCCACTGCTCGGCCCCCCGCTCCGCCGTTTCGCCGGCCGCCAGCGCCGCCAGGCTTCCGATGGCCTTGCCGTAGTAGACGTACAGGAACGTCCCCGGCAACATCCCGAGGCAGGCGAGCAGGAAGTCCCGGAACCGGACCTGCGTCAGACCCAGACCGTAGTTGAGCCAGACGAAGGGAAAGAAGGGGGAAAGTCTCAGCAGCAGGACGATCTTGAGGCCCTGATCGCCGACGGCGCGGTCGATGGCGGCGAACTTGCGGTTGCCTTCGAGTCGCTTCTCGATGCGCCCCCGCGCCAGGTAGCGGGAGATCAAGAACGCCGCGCTGGCGCCGAGGGTCGCGCCGATCGCGACGTAGAGGGTGCCGCCCACGAGGCCGAAGAGCACGCCCCCCGACATGGTCAGGAGGGATCCGGGGATCAGCGCCACCGTCAGGACGACATAGCCGACGATGAAGGCCACCGGGGCCCAAACCCCCAGGGAGTCGATCCAGGACAGGAACTCGGACACGTGGGGCTGGACCGCGGGGCCGAAGCGCCGCACCAGCAGAAACAGCAAGACAGCCGCCACCAAAAGGGCGATCCCTTTGACCAGGCCACCCCTCGAACGGGCCCCGCCGCCGGTGTCGGCGGTTGCAGTCGATGTACTCATGGGTCTCTCCTCTCAAAGTCCAGCGCCGCCGACGGGCCGAGCGGCCGATTCATCCAGTGAACTATCGCCCAGGGTACGTGACTTCGGGGATCGGGGATCTATGCCCCCTCCCTCCGCGGTGTTGGGGAGACCGGTGTCCAGCTGACGATTCGACCCAGGGCGCCAGCGCTTCAAAAGTCGAATTTTTGCAGAGTGACCAACTTTCGGTCGTCAATCTGCAGAATCCTGTTGCGTTTCCAGACTCTGACACCTAGTATCTCCGCGTTCGCGACGGATTTCCCCGATCACTCCGCTTCCAACACACCCAAGATCCAGCGAGAGGTTCGCCATGACCAGGAAAGAGATCATGAAGAAGGTCGAGGAGAACAAGGTCCGCTTCATGCGGCTCCAGTTCACCGACCTCATGGGCGTCATCAAGAACGTCGAGGTGCCCGAAAGCCAGTTCGCCAAGGCCCTCGACGGGCAGATCATGTTCGACGGCTCGTCGATCCAGGGCTTCACCCGGATCGAAGAGTCGGACATGCTGCTGGTGCCGGACCTCGACACCTTCCTGATCAACCCCTGGAGCAACCCGGACGGCTCCAAGGTGGCTCGGATCTTCTGCGATGTCTACCTGCCCGACGGCACCCCCTTCGCCGGCTGCCCGCGGCTGGCCCTCAAGCGCCAGGTGGAGCGGGCCGAGAAGCTCGGCTACAGCATCGTCACCGGGCCGGAGGCGGAGTTCTTCCTCTTCCGCAAGGACGAGCGCGGACGCACCCTCCTCGACACCCACGACACCGGCGGTTACTTCGACCTCACCCCGGTGGACCTCGGGGAGGAGTGCCGGCGGGACATCGTGATGGTGCTCGAAGCCATGGGCTACGAGGTGGAGGCCGCCCACCACGAGGTGGCCCCCGGCCAGCACGAGATCGACTTCAAGTACGCCGACGCCCTGGCCACCGCCGACAATGTCATCACCTTCAAGTTCGTGGTCAAGAAGGTCGCCCTCGACCGCGGCCTTCACGCCACCTTCATGCCGAAGCCCATCTTCGGCGTCAACGGCTCGGGCATGCACGTCCACCAGAGCCTGCTTCGCCTCGAAGACGGCTCCAACGCCTTCTACGACGAGAATGCCGACTACCAGCTGTCGAACATCGGCATGGGCTACATAGGCGGTGTCCTCGACCACGCCGGCGCCATCGTGGCCATCACCAACCCGCTGGTGAACTCCTTCAAGCGCCTGGTCCCCGGCTTCGAGGCGCCGATCAACGTCGCGTGGTCGGAGAAGAACCGCAGCCCGCTGGTCCGCGTGCCCGCCAAGCGTGGCATGTCCACCCGCTGCGAGGTCCGCATGCCGGACCCGGCCTGCAACCCCTACCTCGCCTTCGCGGTGATGCTGGCGGCCGGCCTCGACGGCATCGAGCGGGAGCTGAACCCGGGACCGCCGGTGGACAAGAACATCTTCACCATGTCCCAGCGGGAAAAGCGCCGTCTCAAGATCGGCAACCTCCCCGGTGACCTCAACGAGGCCCTCGACACCCTGCAAAAGGATCCCGTGATCCTCGACGCCCTCGGCGAGCACATCGCCGAGCACTTCATCGCCGCGAAGCGGCAGGAGTGGGCGGACTACATCTCCCACGTCCATCCGTGGGAGCAGGACCGGTACCTCAACGAGTACTGATCCAACCACGGCCGCCGGACGACGGCGGCCCCAGCGGAAATGGAGGGGCCGCGGCATCGAACGCCGCGGCCCTGCCGCATTCAGGCTCCGCTGCGTTCAGGGCTGCGGAGGCACACAGGGATCGACGACGCCGGTGCGTTCCTCCAGTTCGAGGCATAGTCGGCGGGCGGCGGCGGTGTCACCGGAGGCCTCCAGGATGCCCGCCAGGCCTCGGGTGGCGCCGGGGTGGAAGGGCGCATAGGCCAGCACCCGACGAAACCAGACCTCGGCGTCCTGCGGTCGACCGGCGGCGGCGTGGCGCTCGGCGATGGCGACCCCCAGCTCGGCGTGCCAGGGTCGCACCCGGGGGGCCTGCTCGGAGTAGACCCGGGTCATGGCGTGGTAGGCCTGTTCGAAGTAGGCCAGGGCCTCGTCGTCCCGCCCCAGGATTCCGTGAACGTCCCCGAGGTTGATCAGGGCGCCCCAGGCGTCGCCGTCCAGCTCCACGGCCCGCTGGTAGGCGCGGATGGCGTCGTCGTGGTGCTCCAGGGCCGACTGCACGAACCCATAGGCTTTGTGGGCCGCGGCGCTCGACGGCGCCAGACGAACCGCCCTCTCAGCCAGCGCGTTCGCCCGGCCGAGGTACTGCTGGGCTTCGGTGGTGCGGAGGCGGCCGCTATCGAGGGCGTGGGCCAGGTCCACGGTCTCGATTTGCGGCGCGTCGGCGTCGCTGGGCCAGCGTAGGACTTTCTGCACCAGGGCGTTGGCCAAGCCCGCCTGGGCCGACGCCGAGTCGGGGTCGCCGGCGATGGCCCTCTCGTAAAGCTCGATGGCGGATTCGTTGTCGGCCCGGGTGTATTGAAAATAGAAGTCGTTGGCGCGATCCGCCAGGAGGTCCGTGGACTCCGCCCCCTGCAACGGCGGGTTGCCTTCACCGGGGGCTTCCCCGGTGGGGGCGTTGGACCCATCCCCCAAGATCCACAAACCGAGGCCGAGGACAACAAGGACCACCAACAGCGCTGCCGCCGGGGGCACCGCCCGCCGAGGACTGGCCGGATCCGGACCGGGCTCCGGGGCAGCGGCTCCCTCGGATCGGGGTTCGGGAGACTCGGCTCTCGGGGATTCGGGACTAGGGGATGGGGGCACCGCCGGCGGCGCCTCCACGTCGGTCAGCCACCGGTAGCCGCGCTTGGGCACGGTCTCCACGAAGCGGGGAGACCGCGGGTCGTCCCCCAAGGCCTTGCGCAGCTTTGAGACGCAGCGCGCCATCGCCTCGTCCCCCACCACGACGTCCGGCCACAGCACGTCGGTGATCTCGCCGCGGCCCACCAGGGTCCCCGGTCGGGACACCAGCAGCTCCAGAAGCCGGGCCACCTTCGGCTCCAGTCGGATCGTTCCTGAATCCCCCGAAAGCTCCCCCGAGGCGGCGTCGAACCACAGCTCCTCGAAACGATAGGCACCGGCGTAACGTGTTGATTCCATGAAGCTTCGGGCGTGGTCAGGTTTTGGTCAGGAAAAGGGGAAGGGGGCGGCCATGGCGACTTCGCAGGCCTTGGGCCACCCTGTCGTTCCAGCGGAGCACCGGATCCCCAACGGATCCTAAGCCTACCGTCGATACGATGATCACCCACGGAGATCTCCGATGACCCAAAGAGCACCGATGCCGGAAGCCACGTACCCACGCACCGACCTCCAACCCAAGTCCGCCGCCAGCCGGGCGCGGATCTGCCGCCGAGCCGTGACCCTTCGCCGAACCCTCGCGGCGGGGCTGCTGGCCGCCACCCTCGGAGCCTGCCACGGCGAGTCCCCGGGCGCCGTTCCGGGGGTCACCCCCGCCGCGGACCCGGGCGCCGACGCGGAGAGCAGCTCCGGCGCTCCGGCGGACGCGGGGATTCCAGCCGCCGACGTCCGGGCCGACTTCGAAGATCTCTACAGAACCCTCCAGGGATCCCACTTCGATCTCTTCGTCCACACCCCCCGCGCCGAATACGACGCCCTCCACGCGAGCATGATGGCGGACTTCGACGAATCCCTGTCGCTGTTCGAAATACAAACCCGTTTTCAGAAGTTCATGGCCTTCGGCCGGATCGGCCATTCGCGGATCGATTTCCCGGAAGCCGCCTACACCGAGTTCCGAAAGGGCGGCGGCAAGACCGTGCCATTCTACTTTCGGGTCGTTGACGGTAGGGTCCTCGTCACCGAGGACTACAGCGGAACCCCCCTGAGCCCCGGGGACGAGATCGTCGCCCTCGAGGGACAGCCCATGGACCGCTGGCTCGAGCGACTGCGGGGCCACCTCTCCGCCGAGCGCGCTTACATGGCCCACACGATGCTGGAGTTCCACTTCCCGCGCCTCATCTGGCTGGAGCTCGGCGCCATCGACTCGCTGGACCTGGAGATTCGCCGCGAAGACGGCTCCGAGGCAACCCTCGAGGTCCCCACCCGCACCCGTGAAGAGATCCAGGCCGCCATCCTGGAGGCCCCGCCGTCCCTGGAGCTCGACTGGAACGCCCGCGAAGCCCGCATGCTCGACGATCGCATCGCCTACCTTCGCCCCGGCCCTTCCTACGAACCGACGACGGAGGATCCCTACGACACCCGCCCCTTCCGGGCCTTCATCGACGACGCGTTCCAGTCGTTCCTCGAAGCCGACGCGCGGGCCCTGCTGATCGACCTGCGGGACAACCCCGGAGGAGACAATTCCTTCAGCGACCTCATGGTGTCCTGGTTCGCCGATCGCCCGTTCCGCTTCTGCTCCCGGTTCCACATCAGAGTCAGCCCCCAAACCACCGCCAGCAACCGCAAACGACTGGAGGCGGCGGCCGAGGAGGACCCCGAGAGCATCTCCCTCCGCTTCGCCGAGCTCTACGCTGATCGCGAGGCCGGCGACGTGGTGGACTTCGAGGTGCCCTTCGCCCAGCCGCGGCAGGGGGAGCGCTTCACCGGCGAAGTCTTCGTATTGGTGAACCGCCATTCCTTCTCCAACACGGTGATGGTGGCGGCCCTCATCCAAGACTTCGGTTTCGGCACCATCCTCGGCGAAGAGACCTCGGATCTCGCGGCCACCTACGGCGCCATGGAGCAATTCCAGCTTCCCCGCTCCGGCCTCACCGTGGGCTATCCGAAGGCCTACATCGTCCGCCCCAACGGCGACGAGTCGGTGCGGGGGGTGGTCCCCGACGTCCCGATCACGACCCCGGTGGTGGAAGGACCGGAGGATCCGGTGCTGCAGGAGGCCCTCCGTGTCGTGGCGGAGCGGCCCTCAGAGTAGGGGGCAACTCCGACAGCGGGGACTCCCCCCGCGATCGGACCGACGCCTCCGGGCTACGCTTCGACCCGGGGGTGGAGGTGCCGGGCGAGAATCCGCTCCAGTTCCCCCGGCTCCACCGGCTTCGCGAGAAAGTCGTTCATCCCGGCGTCGAGGCACCGCTGACGGGTTTCGGGCAGGGCCGCCGCCGTCACCGCGATGATCGGCAGGGCACCGGCGTCGAAGCGCCCCCGCAGCGACCGGGTGGCGTCGAAACCGTCGGTCCCCGGCATCTGGCAGTCCATGAGGACCAGGTCGAAATCGCCCTGGAGGGCCAGCTCCACCGCTTCGTCGCCGCCCCCCGCCACCGCCACCCGGTGCCCCATCGCTTCCAGCATCTCCTTCAGGATCATCTGGTTCACCGGATTGTCCTCCACCACCAGCAAGCGGTGGGAATCTCCGTCGCCGACGGGTACCCTCTCCGTCCGGAGGGCGGAGGCGGGCGGGGCCGCGGAGACCCGCTCGAAGTCGAGCTCCAGCCAGAACACGCTGCCGGTGTCCCCGTCCGCCGCCTCGACGCCGATGGTCCCCCCCATGGCGCGCACGAGATCGCGGCTGATCGCCAGTCCGAGGCCGGTCCCGCCGAAGCGGCGCCCCGTGGACGAGTCCGCCTGGTGGAACGGCTGGAACAACCGCCCGTGCATCTTGGGATCGATGCCCGGGCCGGTGTCCTCCACCTCCAGTCGCACGCGGCATTCGGAGTCGCCGGAGGGGGCGGCCCGCAGCCGGACCTCCACGCCCCCCGACGAGGTGAATTTGAGGGCATTCGAGATCAAATTGGAGACCACCTGGCGCAGCCGCACGGCGTCCCCGGACACCCACGGATGACCGTCGTTCAGGCCGGGGTCGATCGCGGGGACGAAGCCGAGGGTCAGCCCCTTGACCTCGGCGGCTTCGGCGAATGCCCCCACCGTCGTCTCGATTTCGGTCTTCAGGTCCATGGGCGCGGGTTCGATGTCGAGATACCCCGCCTCGGACTTGGCGTAGTCGAGGATGTCGTCGACGACCCGGAGCATCGACCGTCCGGAAACCTGGATGGTCTCGGCGTAGCGCCGCTGCCTCTCCGAGAGCTCGCCGTCGAGGAGCAGCGAAACCCCGCCGATCACGCCGTTCATCGGGGTCCGGATTTCATGGCTCATGACGGCGAGGAAGTCGCTTTTGGCGCGGCTCGCCGATTCCGCCGCTTCCCGGGCCCTCACCAACTGATCCACGAGGCGCTGATGCGCCACCAGCGTCAACCCGAGGGTCCCGCCGATCATGGCCACGCTGGACACCATGAACGTCGCCGCCGTCGACGGGTCTCCGGCGTCCATGACCGCCGCCACAGGGCTCCACGACATGCTCGTCATGCGAGCCAGAAAGGTCAGTCCGAAGCTCCCGAAGCTCAGCGCCACCAGCCCCGAAGCGAGCTTCTCGCCGAAACCGCTACAGCTCCAGGCCAGGTGGGCGACGGCGAAGCAGAACAACGCCATGGGGCCGATGGTGACCAGGACCCGGAAATCGGTTTGGGAGTTCACTTCGGTCCAGCGGTAGAGCAGGGGCAACGCGCCGACGAGAACCCACCAGGACGGCCACCGGACTTCTCGGCCGTAGAAGCGGCGGAATCCGTCGTAGGTCAGGGCCATCCAGAGAACCGACAGGCCGTTGGCGACAACGCCGGAGGGCCAGGCGCCGGGGGACGTGTCCCGGATGTAGATCAGAACCGCCACCAACGCCGACGATTGCCCCAGGAGGATGTGGGACAGGCCCCGGATAGCCGGCATTCGCCACCACAGCGCCGCCACCGCGACCGCGCAGACCCCGTGGGTCACCAGCACCGTCAACAGGAGAGTAGGGATGTCGAGTTTCAGGGAAGTGGGCCTCTCTAGGGCGGCCTGAGGAGTGACCGCTAAGGGACATCGAGAAAATCCCCGACACCATAGCGGATCCCCCAGGTTCGCTCAAACCCGGAGCCCGGGGGGCCCGACGCGGCCCGTCCCCGATCCGCCGCCGAGGACGCCGGGCTACGCCGCCCGTGGCAGGAGCACACGCTCCCCGGTGCGCCACAACCGGATGTTGGCCGACGCGAAGACGTGATCCGAGTGCTCGTAGTGGACCACGAGGAAGGTGCAATCGGGATGGCGAGCCGCCAAGGTGTCGAGCTCGTCGAAGGAAGCGTGGTCATGGTTCCCCGCGGGCCGGCCATCGACGACGGCCACCGGCGCTCGGGCCACCCGGCCGTGGACACCGGGGTCGTAGGCCGAATCTCCGGAATAGGCGGCCAACACCCAGCCGTCGCAGAGCAACTCGAACCCGTAGCAAAGATAGGAGTGGACGCTTCGATGGAGTCGCAGTCCCAGACGCCCCCCGAGGTGGAGGGCCCCGTCGGCGTCGGCCTCGATCCACTCGACACCATCGATTCTCGACGGGGGCAACTCGTGGAGGCGGTGCCGGCGGACGATGTCGAGCACGTCGGCATGGCCGAGCAGCCTCGGCGGCAGCCCCAGTGCGGACAAGACCTGGACCGCCACCGGTAGGTCCCCAGTGTGGTCCATGTGGTTGTGGGTGAGGTAGACATCCCGTGGCACGGCGCCGTCCAAGAGCTCCCGGCAAGAGCGAAGAACGCCTGCGCCGCAATCCACCAACAGGCGTGGCCGGCCCCCATCGAGGACCGCGAAGGCGGTGCTCGGCTCCCCCCGCAGGACGTGGGTCGCTCCCTTGCCGACCCCCAGGCATAGCAGTTCAAGACGCTGAGTCGGCTCAGCCATCCGACGCCTCCGCCAGTCGCCCCTCGATGTAGGCGACGGTTCTCTGCTCACTCCAAGCACCCGCCCACATGCGCTCGAAACGAAACAGCCGCTCTTCCACGGTCTCGGTGTTGATCTCGATCATGTGCAGGTCGGGGTACTCCACTGTCGTCGCCTGGGCTGCGTAGGCCAGCGCCACGTCCACCTCCGGTCTCGGGGAAGCACCGAGGATCAGCGCGTAGGTCGCCTCCCGCAGCTTCAAGTCCTCAGCACCCAGATCGGGGATGAGTCGGAGCTCGAGATCCACCTCCGGGTCCCGAACCAGCTCCAAGACATGAGAATACCGCGCGTAGACCACGGCGTCCCCCGTCGCCAGCTCGGCGTCCAGCACCTGGAGGAGGAAAAGGCAGCGCACTTCGAGGGTTCCCTCCCGCAGGCGTCGCTCCAAGTGGTCCCGGCGGCGCAGCATCGACGCCGGCACCCCCGACTTGGAGGCGAACTCCGGCTGGGGGGCCTGGCGCAGATAGGCGTCGGTGGCCAGGGCATTGGTCAGCCCCGGCGTCACGTAGCGGACCGACGCCGCCTTCTCCTCCAACACCAACTGCCGCTCCAGATATCTTCCCCGCTCCTTCGAGAGGTACCAGCGGGCCCACTTCCGCCCCAAGCGGGGCTCGTCCCGCCGGCCGGCGCCCAGGTACGAGATGAACTCCCACACCTGGCTGTGGTCTTGGTCGGGGTGGTACTCGAGGAAGAGGATGTTGGCCTCCGCCGTGAGCCGTTCACGGAACCGTCGACTGGAGCCCCCATGGGGGACCAGGGCGTAGTGCCTGCGTTGGCTGCCGGCGAGGTACCGCCGCAACAGGTCGACGTAGCCCTCGCTCGCGTGCTCGAAACTGTAGCCGAGGAAGAGGAAGGTCTTCCGCATCGCCAGCTCCCCTAGGAAACCGCCCAGGTTCTCTTCCCCGCTGTACAGCTTCTCTAGCCGGTCGGCGCCGAAGGAGATCGTCTCCGGGCGGGTGATGTCGCCGTGGATCTTGAACAGAAAACGGCCGCGGATCGCCTGGTTGATGAACTCGCCAAAAAATGCATCGGACGGGGTCACCACTTCGTGCTCCGGAGCGACGAAGACCTCCAGCAGGCGATCGTAGTTGGTCGTTAGGAGCTGGGGGAAGTCGAGCACCCGCAGAAGCTTGTGGGCCGGCGACGGCATGAGCCGTCCGCCAAGGGGATTGAGGATCGCCCGCAGCTCGCGGACGAAGCTGAGGCCTAGGGCTTGACGGACGCTGTCGACGGCGTCTTGGTGTCGCCCCCGGCGCAGGAGATCCCGGGCCGTCTCCAGCTTCGGGGCCGGCGCGCCGAGATCCTCCGCGCGGCCTATCAGAAGGCGTAGGAGCTCGGTGTAGCTCGGCATGATCGAGTCGCCACCCTCCGTCGCCGCGGACATCGAAAGACCGGCGCCGATCACCGGCACCACCTGACCGGAGGCCACCTCCTCCACGAGCCTCTTGGGTGGATGTCGCTCCAGGGCGCGGTGGCGAAAGGTGACCCGACGCGGCGCTGCGGCCGGCTCGGCCGCCACCGGGGCCTGCGGGTCCAGCAGCGCCTTCGGCATCCGCGGCCAGATCCGGGGCAGCGCCCGGATGGGCACCGCGAGGCCCATCCCGTCTTCCTCGGAGGTCACCACCGCGACGACGCACCCGCTGCCTTCATCCACGACCGGCGCCCCCCAGTTTCCGGGGGCGAAGGTGGCGGTACCCGCGGGGCGAAGCCGCCAGATCCCCTGGGGCGATCCCCCTGAAGGCGCGGGCTCGAATCGACTATGGATCATTCTGACCCGGAAGTAGCGGGTGTGCAGAAACGTCCAGCCAGCGCTGCGCAGCCCTCCCCCCGGCCGGGAAATCGGATCCAGCGCGAGGGGCGGGGCCTGGAGGTTTCCGGCGACCCGCAGCACCGCCAGGTCGAGAGCACCGCCGGCCTCGCCCTGGGCCAACAGCGTCACCGGCGCGTCGTCCACGGTGAGGTGCTCCGCACCCCCGAGTCGCTGCACGACGCCGGCGGCGGTCACCAAAGTCGCGCTGTCGGGATCCCGATGGATGACAAAGCCGGTCCCGAACCTAGACGGCTCTCCCCGCCGCCGAAGCAGAACCACTGAGCTCTGCAGGTAGGCGACCACAGAATCCTCACCATCGCCCCCGGGTCCTGATGAGCGCCGGCGCCGCAGACGCGGGCCCAGGGCAGCCCGGCCTCCGTCTCCGATGGCGTCCTTGGCTAGATCGAAAGAAGCCCTGTAGCTCCTCCCCGCCCAAAGCCCGTCGTAGAAGGCAACGGCGAAGTCCAAGGCCGTCCGTTCCTCGTCCACGATCCCCTTGGGCCCGCTGCCGTGTGCCGGCCGCATGCCCACCACCCAGGGGACGTGGCGCGCCAACGCCTTTGCCTGTAGATCCGAGTAACAGGCGTTGAGAACGACACATTCGAGGTGATCCCGGAACAGCTCGAAGAAGGACGCCAAGGCTTCGCCGTCCACCAGCACCGCATTTCCGTCGTCATCCTCGAAAACTAGGCCGCGGCTTCCGGCCCCGTGGCCGCAGAAGTGTACGACCGCCGGGCGATGCTCGAGCATCGCCCGGCGCACCTGCTTCAGGGTGGCAGCGGGCACGTCTTCGACCCTGAACTCTCGACGGCGCCGAGACCGAAGGAGGGATTCGCGGATCCCCTGGATCTCCCGACCCAGGCGCAGCGGATCGGTTTCGGCAGGGTTCGACGCCAGGACCAAGACGGTCTTGGGCAAGGTGGCCTCGGGCAGGACGGAATTCACCATGGTCCATGCTCTCCGAAATAAAAGGACGGGATGCTTCCAGTGTAGAGCAGACCCCCGACCATCCCAAGGTGAGATCGGAGGGCCCGGGCAGTTTCCGTCCCTTCAGACCGGTTCCCACTTCGCCGCTGATGGGATCGGGCGAAGTTCCGCGCACCTGGGTACGACCGGCCCCTTGCCAGGGGTCCGGATCCACCCATCGCCGGCCGCTGCCGGCCCCGAACTCAACCGAAATGGGAGACCTCCGAATGTCGCCTGAACCCGCCTATCGTTCGTCCAGCTCCAGCCTCCTCGAGGCGCCGCCCCTCACCGCGGTACTCCTGACCCTCCTCCTCGCCTGGTTCGGCGCTTCCGCCGCGGCCGGGCAATGGACCACTGCTTCCGACATCAACACCGTCGTCTCGACGGACACCGATCACGCCAACCAGGTGCAGACCGTGGAAGGCCCCCACGACGGCACCTATGTCCTGTGGACCGAGACTTGGGCCGGCGACAGGATCTTCCTTCAGTACATCAACTCCTTAGGCAACCGGCGCCCCGTCGACGGCCTGGTGTCGAGCAACGGGCGAGAGCCCGTGATGCTGGCGGACGGCGTCGGCGGCGTGATCGTGGTCTGGGTCGAAGGTTACTCGACCCTCCAGGCCCAGCGCTTCAACGGGCTCCTCAACCCGGTATGGACCAACACGGCGATCCTCGCCACCTCGGGCTTCCACAGCCAGCCCGCCATCACCTCCGACGGCGGCACCGGCGCCATCGTCAGCTGGACCCATCGGGCGACCCAGGGCGGAAACAAGGACATCCACGCCCAGCGGATCGACGACGCCGGGAACGTACTATGGAACCCCTCGACGGGCTTCGCCGTGACCACCCACACCGGTCAGCAGAGCATCAGCGCCGTCGCCCCCGGCGCCGCCGGGGGCGACGCCTTCGTGGTGTGGGAAGACGCCCGGACCGGGGCTTCCAACCTCGATCTCTGGGTGCGCTACATCGCCCCCTCCTCTGCCCAGTCCTGGAGCTATGAGCTGCCGATCGCCAACACCACCGGTCCGCAGCGAGACATCCGGATCGTCTCCGACGGCGCCGGCGGCGCCATCGCCGCCTGGCGTGACGACTCCACCAGCAGCCTCTACGCCCAGCGTATCGACCCCGCCGGCATCCGCCTGTGGTCGCCGTGGGACGGCGTTCACGTGGGGACCCAGGTGGTCTCCACCGCTGACGAACCCGGGTTCTCTTTGGGCGGCACCCCCAACGGAGAGGCGGTCCTGGCCTGGGCCGCGGCCTCGGCGCCGGCCGGCCCGGAGATCCGATTCCAACGCCTGAGCGCCGCCGGAGCCAAAGATTGGGGAACGGGAACCGCGGGCCTCGCCCTAAGCTCCGGAGCGACCCCGATCTTCCACCGCGTCCAACCGAGCCTCGCGGTGGACGACCTCGGGGGCGTGCTGGTGACCTGGGCCACGGATCACAAAAACTCCGACCATACGGGGGACATCTACAGCCAGTACGTGGACGCGCTGACCGGGCCCTCCTGGCAGAGCGGGGGCGTGGTCACAGGAGACGCGCCGCGATCCCAGCGTAGGCCCTCGGTATCCCTCACCGACGGCGAGTGCCCGGCCCAGGTCGCCTTCTCCGACGCCCGGGTCGACAATGACGTCTACATCCAGCGCATCAAGTGCGACGGAAACCTCGGTCGCATAGGGCTAAGCCACGACAAGCACGTCGCAGTCCGGGCGGACGTCCGGTGGACCACACCCACCTCCGTCGGCGGCAGCGGCAAGGTTCAGATCGTCCTAGGGGAGCTCTCGGATGCCGACCTGACGCCCGTGGACAACCTCGACCACGGGGTCTTCGAGCTCACCTTCGATCCCCGGATCCTGCAGGTGACGGAGGTGCTCCCCGGAACGTTTGGGGACCTGCGGGTGGAGATCGACGGGCATGCCGGCGTCGCCCGGGTCGAGGCGCCGCGGGGCGGAATGCTCTCCGCGGAGCGAGATCTATTCACCTTGGTGGTGAAGGGGATTGGGGAGGGTGAGAGCGCCGTAGCTTTCTCCGGCGGCTCCGCCCGGTCCGGGGACACCGCGGTGCAGGTCCGCGGCGGCGCGGCGGTGGTTCCCGTGGAACGTCGCTGAGGGCCGAGGGCCCGCCCCGGCGCCGGCCGCCGCGGCGGGTCCCGCCCCCGTCCGCGGCGGCCGGCCCCTGCCTCTCGAGGCCTTTCCCGTCGCCCCCTTCGGCCTGAAATGCTGCTCACCACGGTCCAGCTGAGATCGCCGTGATGGGATTCGCCGATCCCCTGCGCACTAGCCGGTGATCCGATCCCGACATTCTTTGATTGCACTAGGAGACCAGCATGCGAACCACGAAGACCTACCGTTCCCGCCGAGAGGTCGCCAGGCCCCTTCACTCCGTCAACGTGCTGTTGACGGCCCTCATGGCCCTGGCGGCCGGAGCGGCGCAGGCCGGGGACACCGCCGTCGTCCACCCCGACCACGGATCCCCGGGCACCGAGATCGAGATCCAGGGGACCTCCTTCACGGCGAATACGGACGACTACGTCGCCTTCGTCTACGATCCCGCCACCGACACCGGAGCCGTCTTCGATCTGGTGGAGGCGACGCCGGACCGTCTCCGCGGGGTTCTGGACTCGGCCCCTTCGACGGTGACCGGCCGCCTCCATCTCTGGCGGGGGGAGCGCATCGACCTCGGGAGCCGTCTCGTGGAAACCCCCAGCGGAACCTTCCTCGTCCGCCGCGCCGAGGTGTTCCTAGGTCGACAGCTCATTGACGCCGGCCCCTTCCACGTTCTCGGCGACACACAAGGGGACGTCAGTACACGGTCGGCCCCCAACTCGCTGATCCTGAAGAACACCGAACCCTGGTTCAAGATCGACCAGGGCATCGACCTCGCCAACATCGTCGACTGCGGAATCGGCCCTCCCTCCGACGATCCCGATGGCCTGTTTGTCACCGCCACGAACCTGCAGAAGATCACCGGTACCGGAGTGGAACGCAACAGCCAAACCGTCGCCGATCTGGCCACCGTATTGAACGGCGTTTTCGGCCCAATGGGACTCAAGTACTCCGCCTCCGGGCCCGACCTGGTGATCGCAACCGAAGACCCGAAGTGCCCACCCCTGTTCGCCCTGGCGGACCCCACGCCCCACGACTGACCGGGCTCCGGTGGCGCCGTGACCCACTAGCCGCCCGGCTTGGTCTCGGCCGCGGCCGAGCGGCAGCGGACCAGCAGATCCTCGGCGGCGCGGCGCCGGGGATGGTCCTTCGCCAGGGAAGCGCGGCGGATCTCCGCGGCGTCCTCGGCGTAGGCGACGGCGCGGCGCGCGGCGGCGGCGGCGGCCGACCGCGCCTTCTCCCCCGCCAGGTCCAGCCGCGCCAGCTCCAACTGCGCCAGCGATTCGAGCGGCGGCGCCAGGTCCGGATGCAGCGGCGGCAGCTTGAGACGACGGATCCCGAGGGCCTCCTGGTACAACGCCTCGGCCCGATCCAAATCCTCGACGCCGCCGCGACGGCGCAGCAGCGCGGCCAGGTGGACCAGCGGGTAGCTGCGGTTGACGTGATCGCGATCCAGGTGTCGCCGCTGGACCTCGATGGCCCGCAGCAGGAGATCCTCCGCTTCCCCGTCGTTCCCCCGCGCCCGCAGCAGCGCGGCCAGGTTGATCCACGTGACCGCGACCTCCGGGTGGTCATCCCCGAGGACCGCCAGCTGGCTCTCCAGAGCCTTGCGATACAGCCCCTCCGCCGCCCCCAGGCGCCCGGAGGCGTAGAGCAGCGCCCCCAGGTCCACCCGGGTCTTGGCGACATCCGGATGGGCCTCACCCAGCAGCGCCACCCGCAAATCGAGGGCCCGCCTCCACAGCGCCTCCGCCTCCTCCGGAGCGGCGAGCCGCTGCATCACGATCGCCAGGTTGTCGAGGGTCGCGGCGACGTCTTCGTGGCGGGGCCCGAGGTGCCGCTCCCTAAGCTCCAGGTTGTGCCGGAACAGGGTCTCCGCCCCCCGGTAGTCCCCCAGGGCGAAGCGGATCGCCGCCAGGTTGTCCAGGCTCTCGCTGGTGTCGGGGTGCTCGTCCCCGAGTTGGAGGCGGCGAATCTCCAGAGCCTTTGCCACCAGCTCCAGGGCCTCTTGGACCCGGTTCTGGTGGAACCGGGCCTCGCCGAGGTGGTCGAGGCTGGAGGCGACGTCGGGATGCCGGCCCTCCAGGTTCCGGCGACGGATTTCCAGGGCCTGGCTGAGCAGCTCGGCGCCCCGGTCGTAGAACCCGAGGTTTAGATACACCCGTCCGATGGTGTCCGCCAGCTTGGCCTGGACCTCCGGCTGGTCCTCCAACTCCCCCAGGCGGGCGGCGGCGGCGTCCAGCAGCTCCCGCGCGGTGACCTTGCTGCCCTGGGCCTCCCCGGGGTCCGCCACCTGGAAGATCTCCACCAGGAACTCGACGGCGGTCTCCGCCACCGTCCGCTGGGTGCGGGCGATGTTGCGTTCCGTTTCCGCGATCCGCGCCTGCCTGGCGGTCACCAGGCTGGCGCCCGTCAGGGTCACGGCCAGGAGCGCGGCCCCGGCGACCCCCGCCCGGTGCCGGCGGACGAACTTCCCCAGCCTGTAGGTCCAGGCATCCCGCCGGGCCCGGATCGGAAGGTCCCGAAGGTGACGGTCGAGGTCATCGGCCATCTGCTCGACGGATGGGTACCTTCGGGCCGGGTCTTTGCGCAGGGCCATCAGTACGATGGTGTCCAGATCCCCCCGGAGCTGCTGCGGGGTCACCTCCCCACCCGCTGGCCCCAGCCGGCGCAGGCGGACGCTCGGCGCCTCCGAGCTCCCCCCGCAGACCGCCCGCTCCACCGAAGCGGCGTCACGACCGTCGAGCTCGTAGGGACGCTCCCCCACCAGCAGCTCGTAGAGCAGGATCCCGAGGGAGTAGATGTCGGTGGCGGTGGTCAACGCCTCCCCCCGGACCTGTTCCGGGCTGGCGTACTCCGGGGTCAGGAGACGCAGCCCCGGCTCAGTGACGGCGGCGTCGCGATCGTCGTGTAGCTCCGGGCGGATCAGCTTGGCGATGCCGAAATCCAGAAGCTTGGGCTGGCCGTCCCCGGTCACGAGGATGTTGCCGGGCTTGATGTCCCGATGGATCACGAGACTGCGGTGGGCGTAGGCGACGGCGTCGCAGACCCCGAGGAACAGGTCCAGCCGGGCTCCTAGGCCGAGCCGGCGCTCGCGGCAGTAGGTGCCGATGGGCTCCCCTTCGATATGTTCCATGACCACGTAGGGACGCCCGCCGACGCTGCCGCCGTCGAGGAGCCGGGAGATGTGGGGGTGATCCAGCCGGGCGAGGATCTGACGCTCCTGGCGAAACCGTCGCAGCAGGTCCCCGGTGTCAAGACCCCGGCGCAGCCATTTGACGGCCACCCGCTGGCAGTACTCGTCGTCGTCCCGCTCCCCCAGGTAGACGGTCGCCAGGCCCCCCCGGCCGATCTCGCCGACGATCCGATAGGGCCCCAGTCGACCCGGGATCGGCTCGCCGTCTTCCATACCCCCGAGAACATCCCGCAGGGCGGAGCCGATGCGGGAGTCCCCGTCGTCCTCCGCCGCCAGCATTTCCTCCACCTCCCGGCGAAGCTCCGGGTCGCCGGCGGTCTCCCGATCCAGGAACGCCCCGCGCTGGGACGCGCCGAGGTCCACCGCCCGCTCAAAGAGGTGCTCGATGCGCCGCCAGCGCTCGGGATCCACCCTCAGCCCCCGCGGTTCGGGGTGGCCGGCCCACCGGGGGCCCGGAGGGATTTCGCCAGCCAGGCGCGGCCGGTTCGGAGATCCCGCTCCACGGTGGCCGTGGAGATCCCGAGGGCAGCGCCGATCTCAGGAATCGTCAACCCCGTGAAGTACGCCAGCTCGATCACCCGGCTTTTGCGCTCGTCGAAGGACGCCAGTTCCTTGAGCGCCTCGTCGAGGGCCAGCACGTCCGCCGGCGGACAGGACGCCACCTCCCCCTCCACCAGGGTCGTCGGCCAGACCCCCGCCCCCCGCTTGCCGGCGGCCCTACGGCGCGCCAGGTCGACGAGGATGCGGCGCATCTGCCTCGCCGCGACGACGTAGAAATGGGCCCTCCCCTGCCAGGCGACGTCTGAGCCGACGAGTCGCAGGTAGGCCTCGTGGACCAGCTCCGTCGTCTGCAGGCCGGGGCGCTGCTCGTCCCTCAAGTACCGGTGGGCCAGACGCTGGAGCTCGGCGTAAACGAGGGGGGTCAGATGGTCGAGGGCGCCCGGATCTCCGTCCTTCCAGGCCAACAGCAGCTCGGTGATGTCTGGGCCCTGGCCCTGGGACTTGGCCATCGGTCCTCCGCGACGACAACGATGATGACGATCGCGGCCCGCCGGGGCGGACCGCGCGATGGGTCATTCTATCGTCGCCGGGGGTTCCGGCCGGCACGGATCACAGGCAGGCGAAGCCGGGGCCGCATTGAAGGCCGGTCCAGACCCAGGCGAACTGTCCTTGATCTAACTCTGTACAAACCCAGCGGTTGAACGGCTCCACATTGCCGGGGCAGCCGCCGGCGGCGGGGGTGAAGATCGGGCACCCCTCGTTGAGGGGACCGCAGGGATCCGCAGGTGGCCGAGGGGCCCGGGCTTCCGAATCGGGGGCGAGTCCGCCGAAAAGGGCCAGCCCCCCCACGAGGGCGAGGGCGGAGACCAAAACTGAGAGCCGAAGGGGTCGTGTCGATCGCATGGTCGAACCTCCTGGGGTTGTGCTCGTAACGAGCGGTTCGACCTCAGGCTCTCAGCGGGGGGTGGGAAACGCCATTGGCGTAAACGTCAAAGATAGACACAATCCCGCCATAGCCCCGTCAAGGTCCACTGCCCTCTGCCAACGGCGCCCTAGGGAGACGGCGTCGACCAACGCAGGAGGTCACCGGACTCGAAGCCGTCGCCAAAGATCCGACCGTCTCCGAACATCAGTACATCGATACAGGCATAGAAGGCCTCTGGGCTGTCGTCCCGCTGCCACACGTGGTAGATCAGATGGCGACCTGTCCTCTGCGGCAGCGGACAGGTCATCCGGTAGACGTCGCCGACTCCGTCCAAGCTCTCCAGCGTGGCGGACGTCAAACGACAGAAGGGGTCCACAGGATCGGCGGGATTTCCCGGCTCGTCGATGAAGTCGAGGTCCCCCCAGGTTAGCGGCTCGGTCGGATCCCAACCCTCCGGGGTGACGAAGAACAGCATGTCTTCCGTCGAGTGGGGAGCCGTGGCTAGGTAGATGAACTCGAAATTGCCCGAGGCGTCAGATTCGAGGGGTGTGGCGCGCCAGTCGTCCCGGGGCAAGTCGAGGCCGGAGTACTCGGCCCCTCCGCCGCTGCACAGCTGCCCGTCGGGAACCACCAGTTGGTGCTGGCCGGCGGCGTCCCCCTGACGGATGGCATTCCAGTCGTACAAAAACTGCGATCCGCCGGCGTGTGCCACCGCGGCGGCGCAGGCTGGAATCTGCGGATTCTCAGGATTGTCCGAGAAGCGGCACGTGTAGACCCGGCTCGGCGGGGTGTGCATGGACCCGTGGGCCAGCACTACATCGACGGCCATCGGCGCGAGGGCCACCGCGACCATGCTGACGGCCAAGGCCGTCGACCGACGGGGCCCGATCTTCGAGGCGAGGCGGGTAGTCATGGAGCCTCCTTATATTTAGTTATTTGATATTCTACATGCTTTGGGATCTCCGTTCGACTCCACCGATTGAGGCCCCTTCCGAGGTCCGCTAACATCGGTTCATGCCCCCGCTGACCCCAGAACAGCTCGACCACTTCCGCCGGCGTCTCTTGGAGGCCAAGGCCTCCGCCCAGGAGCTCCTGGGCCAAGGCGCCGCCGAGGGGAAGGTGGAGGCCAGCGGCCAGACCATCGGCAGACTCACCCGCATGGATGCCCTCCAGGTCCAGGCCATGGCCCAGATGAGCCGTCATCAGCTGGACATCCGGCTGCGGCAGGTGGAGGCTTCCCTCGCCCAGTGGGACGCCGGCCGGTACGGCATCTGCCGGTCCTGCCACGACCCCATCGGCATCCAGCGCCTCGAGATCCTCCCCGAGGCGCCCTTCTGCATGGCCTGCCAGGAGGGGTTCGAAGGCTGAAGGGCCCGCCCGGCTCCCCCCTGGGAAGCTCCCCCTAAAGAAGCCCCAGGATCCAGCCTTCGACCTCGGCGGTCCTTCGCTCCTCGGGGGTCAGGCCCGGATCCAGCAGTGACCCTAGAGTTCCCCGACGATCCGCGTCGCGGAGCCCCGCGGCCACGGAATAGGCGTCGTGCTGATCCGGGGTGCGGTCCCCCCGTCGATACTCGTCGCTCCACCGCCGAGGGTAAACCTCGGCCAACATCGAACGGCCAGGGGCGGCTTCCCAGCCGTCGAAGGGCCAGACGTGGACCCTGCCCTTCGCCCGCCGCCGTAGGTTCAGGAGCCAGGGCAGGCCGGCGTGGGTGGACTTGGCCACCGACCCGGGGACGTCGAAATGGAAGACGGATTTGGCGCCGCCGGCCCGGACCTCCGTCAGCCGGCGCCACCGCGAGTTGCCGCTCCGGGACCCGCCATCCCCGACCCGACCGCGGCGCACATCGTCGACGGTGATCGGGCCGTCGGTGGGCCAATGGCGCTGAAAGTCGTCGAGGAAGGAGGGCCAGTCCAAGGGAAGTCCATGGGCTTCGAAGTACCGAAGCGGAAACGAAAAGCCGTGGTCGATGCCGATCAACGCCGGCGGTCCGAGGCGGATCCGGTCCTCCAGCCAGGCGGCGACCCCCTCGCGGGTCCAGTGCCGCCGCCGGGTCGAAGGCGGCGGCACTTCCCACGGTTCTTCGTCCGGGCCCGCTTCGTAGATCCGAAGGCCGGGCAGCCCGGCGGAGGGGGTCTTGGCGCCGGAGTAGTCGATGCCGACGTAGCTTTCAAAAATAGCCATGCCCGATCCTCGCACGGCCCCCGGGCAGGCGTGGAGACCAGGCACCGCGGGACGACGCCCCAAAACCTCGGTTTAGGTCGGAGCTTTCAACCACAAGAGGAGAATTCTCTTTAAATTAGATATCTCTCCAGTATGATGACTCAGGATCCGCAATCTAGAGGGCTTAGGTTTCCGGCGAAGGAGACACCGTGCCCAAGAAGACGCCGCGGTCCGAAGGCCGCCCCGAGATCCCCGCGGTCACCGAAGCCTCGATCGCCCCCCCTGGGGGATCGACCTCCAAAGCTCCATCCGCCCCAGAGCTCGACGACGTCGAGTACGGCCCCGCCGCGGTGGAGGCCGTTCTCGCCCGTTCCCAGGATCTGCTCCCCCACCGAGCAGCCCTCGCTCAGGCGTCGACGGCCCTCGAGCTGGCCAACCAGCTCGTGGACGACGGGGATCGACGGGACTACCGCTGGCGGTCTCTGATCGCCAGGTCCGCCGCCGGGTTGGCCACCGGCGCCGTCGAGGGGGCCCTCCTGGACCTCATCTACGCCAAGGCGGAGCTCCGCAACATGTCCCCGCCGGAGGTGCAGGCCCGCTTCGCACGCACCCACGACCTCTTCACGGAGGCCCATTGGGCGCTGGGCAACGTTCGCCCCGCCCTGGTTTCCGCCCACCTCGCGGTGCTCGTCCGCAGGCTGGGCCACGATCCGCTGACGGCGGCCCGCGGAGCGCTACGGCTAGCGGTGCTGCGCTACGCCAGCCGCTGCGAGCTGCTGTCGATCCCGCCCCTCTGCACCGTCGCCGCCGACGCGCTGGGGACCTCCCAGAATGAGGACGACCGGAGACGACGGCGTGCAGGGGCTTGCCTCCGGGTCCTGGCGGCCTGCGACTGCTTCGCCCCCAGCCCGGCCCTGGAGCCGTCGATCCGCGACCTCGACGCCTTGGGACGCGACGTTCCACTCGGCTCCTCCGATCACGCCGACCTTCTCCACGCCCGCGGCATCGGCCACGGAGCCCTCGCAGACGCCGAAGCGGCCCTCGACGATCTCCACCTCGCCTTCGAGATCCACCTCGACTGCGGACAGGACGACCGCGCCGCCCTCGACGCCCAGGATCTTCTCCGGGTGGGGTCCGGCGGCGACCCGGGCAGCGCCGAGGGGCTGGCGCGGAGCCTGCGGCAACGGTTACCCAACCGCCCCACCCCGCCGCGCTCGGTCCTCGACCTGGTCTCCGACCCAGGAGATCCGGAGCATCTGCGGGAGGTTCGGGAACGCTGGATCCTGACCGCTCCGCCCTTCGTCGAGATCCTCGGCGGCGACCCGAGTCTGGGCCCCGCTCGGTAAGGGTAGGCAAGTCTCTCCTGTCCGTCGTTGGTCTGCGCTATCCTGGACTCCTGTAGCGACATGCCCGACGAATCCACAGAAGCTGTCCCGTCCAGGCAGCACCCCCCCGGCCCGGTGTCGGAGAGCCGGTCGCCGATGAGACGGCTCGTACCGGCGGTTTCGGTCATGCTCGCAGGGACCGCCCTCGGTACCGCGGTGTCGGGTCCGATTCACGGTTTCGGTCTTGATCCCGGGGACCTGGCGGACGCCCTGCTCCTCGCCCCATTCGAGATGACCCTCGGCCTTGGGCTCTTCTTCCGCGTCGCCCCAGAGTATTCTCGGCTCCTCGTCCTCTTGGGTCTGGCGCTATCCCTGGGGTCGGCGATCAGGTATGTAGGCCGGGCCGATCGCCGCGCCCTCGGGGGCCTGTTCGCGGGTAGCGCTCTTTGGAGCCTGGGCAACGTGCTCACGCTCCACGCCCCGATGTCGGTCTAGGATGAACACCATCCGCCGGATCCAGATCCTCGATCGGGTTCCACGGGAGCAGCTCCCCACCGAGCACAGGGGTCCTACCGAGGGCGAAGGAGGCGAGGGCGAGGGTCAGGGTTCGGGCACACATGGTCAGGGGCCTTTTTCTTGGGATCGACGGCGGGTCTTGGGCCGGCCCAGGAGGGGGGTCGACCCGGTGTCGGAGCCCTGAACGAAACGCGGTGCTCGATCCCCTATCCCTCTCTCAAAAATCTGCCGATGCGTCCATTCCCCTCCCCAGGCCGCCATCTTTAGCTCCGTCAAATCCAACCTCGAGAGATCCGCGAAGGCCAAAATGGGACAGTTACAACACTGTTTCGATCATTCCTTTTCCTTCTGTCTCCGAAAGTCAGGGACATTGCGCGTCGATCACGAATTCTTGGCCGCCCTCCGGGGCTTCGCCAACCGCATGCGGGAATCCGACCCCACCATTCGGGTCTCTGCAGGACCGGAAAGAGTGGACCTAGCCGAGAGGCACTCGTTCCTCAAGACCCTCGAATGTGCCGTCGGCGAAGCCGAAGCTTTCCTCGCCGACTTCCTTCCCCCCCTGAGCACCACGCCCCTCGGGGACCTCGCCCGCATCGTCGCCTACGAGATCGAATCCGAAATTCGCCTGCAAGACGCCAACGACCTCACGGACACCGCCTCCCGGGAAATCGGCATCGCCGCGGCCAGACTGCTATCGAAGGTCGCCAAAGCCGCAGAGGCCATCGAACAGGCCTACTGCGGCGAGACCGGACTCGAGTCCCAGATCCGTCGGCCCCAGGATCTGGAAACGGCCCTGGAGACCCGGCGTTACTACCAGCGTTTCTGGACCGCCCTCGACTCCGTTGCCCAGTCCGAAGGGCTGGAGCGTCGCCTCCGCTCGTCCGCCACCCTCATCGCCAGGCTCCGCGGGCGCCCCATCTTCCTCGACCTGAGACCCCACGATCGACGACTCCTCCTCCGCCTCCAGCGACGGATACAGGAATGGCTCACCGGCTCGAGGGGGCACGGTGAGGGAAACCGAATCTGGTCGGACCTCCGCGCCTTCGGGGACCTGCTCAGGATGATCAACCACCGCTCCGAGCTGATCGAGCACGACATGATGAAGCTCCCGGAGCTCCGCTCGGTCCTCGCATCCCTCGACCCTGGGAGTCGCCCCCTTCTTGACCCGGCCCTGATGAAGGGGTTCCAGCCCCTCCGCGGCCGAGACCCGGTCCTCGATGGCTTCTTGGCCGCCCCTTCCACCGCCACCGCGGAAGCCCTCGCAGATACCCTCGCCGGCACCGATGTCGCCCTTCTGGCCTCCCAGTACGGAACCGCGGCCGCAAGCTGATGACGCCGACGCCCCTTGCAAGCACCCCATCTGGATGCTACCGTCCATATAGGCCAGATATGGTGTTCGTGACTTGTTCCGGAGACCCGTCGCATCTGGCGATATCCCCTACCTTCCACTCGCACAAGCCGCTCTGCGGCACCCAACGCTCCGTCCGCCTGAATCGCCCGTCGATTGGAACAGACGTTCGGCCCGGGATCACTGCACCCCATTCCGGTTCAACCGGTTGGGCGTGGTCCCCAAACAGTGGAAGGCACATCAAGGTGGCGACACAACCCACCCTCCCCAGCCCGGTGATCACCGGAGGTGTCAAGGTCCATGACACTTAAGCACATCCCGGAGATCGTTCCGCGCCGGGCCCTCGCCGCGGCTCTGCTGACCGGCTACAACGAGGACGTCACCCTCGCCGGTCAGGTCTTCCATGTCCAGACCGAGAACTACGTCGAGGCGAGGAGCCCCAGGGTCGAGACCCAGGTCTACCGCGAGGGCCACATCGTGGCCTCCAAGGTCGAGCCCTGGACCGGAGATGCGTCGTCGCCGACGGATCAGCGGCGGCTGGCGAAGACCATGCTGCGGTGCCACAAGGCGGCGATCCAGGATCTGGTGGACGACCAGCTGCCCACCTCAGGTCTCGCCGGCGGCTCAGAGGCGAATGGCTCCGAATCGCAGCGGCCCCCGGCCCTTCCAAAGCTGGGCATGGTAGAGCCGAAACGAGCAGCGACCCTGGAGCTCGATTTGCGGCGGGCGACGATTCGATTCTCCCGGGCGGTCGGTACCGAGGTCCCCGGCGACCTGGAGGACTTGCTCCAGCGCCTCCGTTCCGTCCTCATTTCCCTCGGCCTCCTATTGTCGAAGAACATCGAATCCCTGCGCCAAGGGGATCTCAAAGAGCTCGAGGACGCTCGGGCCCGGGCGATCGACCTCCTGCGGGAGATCGAGAGCTTACCCCCGGAGCAGGCCTTCGGACTGTGGTGGGACTTCGCCCGGCTCGCCCAGGGCTTCGCCCGCATCAATGACAGGGTCGAGCTGGTTTACCACGACCACAAAGAACTGAAGACCATCCTTCGACACCTGGAGGGGGTCGGCGACCCGAACGCCCCCGTCAATCCGGAGGTCTTGGAGGACCTGAAGCGCTGCTGGGGTCGGGACCAGGCCTTGGACGAGCTGGTCCAATTCCCCCACGATTTGACCACCGGCTCCGTGGCGACTGAGGTGAAGCGGGTCGTCACCACCCTCCACGGGACCCTCACGACCTCAGAGGTCAGGCAGCAGGCCTCCAGAGCCCCAGGGGGAGATGGTGCGGTCAACCGCATCAAGGAAAAGGTCGGGAGCGGTACCTGAGTCCGATTCAGCGCCCCTTGGGCTCCGATAGAGGTCCAGCGGTGGGCGCTTCAGGCCGCCGGCCTACGGGGTCCCATCCGGGGGCAGTAGACCCCTGAACGGACGACTTCGTGTCGCCGGAGGCTGCCCCCCGTAGGTCGCGGAGCTCCTCCGCTGGCCACCACTGCCCGCGCACCACCACACCCACCACCCCGCCCAGGGCTTCCAGATCATCGAGGGGATTCTCATCCAGGACCAGGAGGTCGGCACGATGGCCAACCTCAATCTCCCCGAATCGTCCCCGCTCCGGACGATGCTTCGCGACGAAGGCACCGGCATCGATCGTCGCCGTCCTCAGGGCTTCGTACGGGTCGAGACCGGCCGCTGTGAGCTCCCCGAGCTCGCGGTGAAGGCCCAGGCCGGGCAAAGCGACGGGTATCGAGGCGTCCGAACCCGACAGCATGGGCACGCCCTCCCCATGGAGGGCCACCACCAAGTCACGGATCCAGGCCACCCGGCGTCGACTCTGCTCCAAGAGAGCCGAGGGGTCGTCACGGTTCACATAGTAGTTGTAGCGACGATCCCACCAGACCCGAACCGCTGGTTCCAAGTAGGCGACCTCGGGATGGGCGAGCTCAGCCTCCAGATCCTCCAGCTGTCGAACCAGGCCCTGGACGAACGCGCCATTCGGAATGATCGCGACGCCGGCCTTTCGAAGATTTGAGGCCAACGCCTCGATCGCAGCGCCTTGGTCGACCGCCCCTTCGATGGCGGGGTAGAGCTCCTCCGCGTGTGCGATCACCGCCTGACCCGACGCCAGGGTGCCGTCGACGCCGACCGCCTCGGGGACGTGACCGAACACGGCGAGGCCATGGGTCGACGCCCGGTCGACGATGGCCCGGTGCCGCTCCTCATCCAGGCTGTCGTACACCTTGATGAAGTCAAACCCTTCCGCGGCCTGCTCGTCGACAGCCGCCACCGCCTCGTCCACCGACGCCAGGGCCCGCTGGAACGGCCCCGTGGGCGGATCCCCATCTAGCGCCTGGCCGGCGGAGTACACGGTCGGCCCGACTACGTCCCCCGATTCCACAGCATCCCTCAGACTCAGAATCGACATCCGATCGCCGGAGAACAGGTCGATATGGTCGCCGCCGAGGTTCACCACAGTGGTGACACCCGCCAAGAGGTAGGACAGCAACTCGGTGCGGTGACCGACGTGAACGTGCATGTCGGCCAGGCCCGGCAGTAGGTATCGCCCGCCGCAGGGGATTCGTTCCACATCCTCCGGGAGCGAGAAGCTGGTGTCCGGCCCCACGGCAGCGACGGTCGATCTGGCCACCACCACCGTCGTCTCGGCACGAACCACCGAATCGGCCATGGAAATCACCCGGCAGCCCTCGAGAACAAGGCTCGCGGAGTCGACTTCCATCGGCCCGGGGGCACAGGAGCCCAAGGCCAACGCCGCCACACCCGTCGCCACAGCCAAGGCAGCCCGCACGGCCGACAGGAAGGAGGCCGGTATGACGGCAGGCAGTCTGAGGACCACCTTGGAAACTCTCACTCGATTGGATCCGTCAAGACTAGCTCGTCCCACGGTTGGTTCCCCCTGACACGTTGAACCCGTCTTGCCCGTCGACGCGGTCTCGTCCACGGATCCCGCCCCCTCTAGTCGCGCAGCGATGCCCAGTCGAGGCCGAAGCGCAGCAGGTATTTGCGTAGCCTATCGGCATCGTTCGGGGTTTTCTTACGCAGTCGCGAGCGGGCGAAGAGCAGCCGACCGGCGGCGGCGAGGGAAGCAGACCTGCGGCATACCCGAATCACCTCCGCCAGTTGCACCTGGTCGAACCGATCGAGGTCCGCAGCGGCCGAGGCCCCCATTACCTGAGCCAAGACCACGGCGTCCGCGTTGTCGTCCGCAGACCGCCAGGACGTCCGCAGGCGAAGGATCTCTTGCTCCACCGTGTCGCGGTCGATCCGGCCCGCGGGAGCCAGGGTCGCCATGCGGACGACCGCGGCGTTGAGGTCACGGAAGTTGCCGGCCCAGGTCGCCTCCTCGGAATGTGCAAAGCGTAGGAAGCGCTCCAACCCTTCGCGGTTGAAGGTCACCCGCTCCCCGTGCTGCTCGGCGTAGCGGTCCAGCTCGAAGCGCAGGTTGGGCTCGATGTCTTCCCGCCGCTCCGCGAGCCCAGGCAACCGGTAGGTCCACAGGTTGATCCTGGCCAGAAGATCCCCCCGGAAGCGGCCCTGTCTGACCTCCTCGGCGAGGTCCCGGTTGGTCCCGGCGATCAGCTGGAAATCGCTGGCCACCTCACGGTCAGAACCCAGGGGCAGGAAGCGCCCCTCTTCCAGTGCCCGCAGCAACATCGCCTGCTCGTCGAGCCCCAGCTCCCCGATCTCGTCTAGAAATAGAAGGCCGCCGTCCGCAGCCCGCAGGAGCCCCTCCCGATCCGCCGCGGCTCCGGTGAAGGCCCCCCTGCGATGCCCAAAGAGGGTCGACATGGCGCCGTCCCCTCGAAGGGTCGCGCAGTTGACCTCCACGAAGCGCCCTTCCACAAGGCGCCGCTGGTGCTTGAGCTCGAAGATCCGCCGCGCCAACCGCGACTTGCCGGCACCGGTGGGTCCCGTCAGGAGGATCGGATGGCGGGACCGGATCGCCACACGCTCCAGCTCGGCGATCATCCGGTTGAAATTCGCGTTGCGGGTGTCGATCCCTTCCTTCAGGGCCGACTGCCCCTCCACACGCTCGACGCGGAAGCGGCTGGCGATTCGGTCATAGCGGGAGAGGTCGAGGTCGATGATCTGGTAGCCACCGACCTGCCCGGTCCGACGCGGCGGGGAGGTTTGGACCAGCTTGCCGGGGAGATGCTTGGACTCCGCTAGCAGGAACAGGCAGATCTGGCTGACGTGGGTCCCCGTCGTGATGTGCAGCAAATAGTCCTCGCGGTCGAGGTCGAAGGGGTAGAGCCGGGCGAACTGGTAGAGCACACCGTAGACCTGCTCGAAATCCCAGGGGTCCTTGGGCTCCACCGGATGGACTCGCACCTCCGTTTCCGGCGAAACGGTCTCGATGTCTAGCCGGATCCGTTCCGCCAGTTGCTGGGCCGACGGCGAGCACAGGAGCTCCATTCTCGCCACCAGCAACTCTTCCTGCTGGCAGAGCGAAACCGTGGGACGCCATTTCTCCCACCGAGCCGGACCATCGCTCGCGTCGAGGTTGGTGCCCAAGAACGAGACCACCACCGTCGGCTTCGTGTTGCTTGGAGGTTCCTTCATATCCAAAATTCTAACTTACTAGAATTTCAGATATCTCTTTGAAACCAGGCATCCTCTAGCAACTTGCCATGAATCTCTACAAGTCTAATTAAATCAATATTTTATAGGAAACCATCCAACATGCTGCCGGACTGGCGCGGACCGTGCAGTCCCGATCTACGCAGCCCAACGATCACCGCTTTCCCTGAGGAGATCCACATGCACGACCCCCAAGCCGTCGACACCGCCCTCGAAGGTGCTTCGACACCGACCTCACCAGCGCCGACCTACGAGCAGATCCTCGAGACCGGAGATGCCGTCGGAATCCTCCCGGTGGAGGGACGAAATCCCATCACCGTCATCGGTTGCCCGGAGATCCGCCGGACCTTCGACGATCGCTGCCTGCAGCAGGCGAGAAACTCCAGCGCCGCACCTGGGGTCGCCCAGCTGGTCCTCAACCCCGACGCCCACTTCGGCTACGGCGCCCCCGTGGGCTGCGTGCTGGCATCGCCGAGTCACCTCTATCCGGGTCCCGTGGGGGTCGACATCAAGTGCTCCATGAGCCTCCTCCAGCTGGACCTCCCCGCGGAGGCCGTCGTCGGCAAACGGGAGCGGCGGGCCCTTATCAACGCCGTCCTGGAACGGGTACCCACCGGCGCCGGCCGCGGCCAGCGCCACGCCCCCAAGGCCCGCCCGGTGGACCTCGACCTCGGCCGTCGGATCGTCACCCAGGGCGCGTCGCCGGAGGTCTGTGACGCCCTAGGGATTCCGCGGGGCTGGGCGGAGCGCTGCGAGGACGCCCGCCACGTCGGCCACGACCACAGCGTCGACGCCCTGGCGCTTCGCCTGGAGCGGCTACTCGGCGGCCAGACCAAGCGTTTCGCCGGCAAGATGCGGCAGCTCGGCTCCTACGGGGGCGGCAACCACTTCGGCGAGTGCGAGGTGGTGCGGGTCGCCGACGGCGAAGACGCCACCGCCCAGGTCTTCGGCCTGCGGGACGGCCACGTGGCCTTCCTGTCCCACTGCGGCTCCCGGGGCTTCGGACACGACCTCGCGGTCGGCCAGTTTCGCAGCCTGCGATCGAAGTTCGAGGCCTGGAACATCCCGCTGCCAGGAAACGATCGAGAGCTGGTGTACGCTCCCCTCGGTAGCCCCGAGGCCGACGCCTACCTCGACGACATGGCCCTGGGGGCCAACTTCGCCACCGTCAACCACCTGCTGATCAACGCCCTCGTGCTCGAAGCGTTTCAGCAGGTGATCCCCGGGATCCGGGGTCACCTCGTGTACTTCATCAGCCACAACATCGCCCGCCGGGAGATCGTGGGCAACACCCCCATGTGGGTCCACCGCAAAGGCGCCACACGGGCCTTCCCCGCCGGCCATCACGCCCTGGCGGAAACGCCGTTCGCCGCCACCGGCCACCCGATTCTGCTGCCGGGGGACCCGCAGCGGGGCTCCGCGGTCATGGTGGCGGAGGCCGGGGCCGAGCGTTCATGCTTCAGCGTCAACCACGGTGCGGGCCGGCGGCTCGGCCGCAAGCACGCCAAGCGGATCCTCGATCAGAAGACCGTCGACCGCTCCTTCGACGATCAGGACATCCTCACCAACTGCCGCGCCTACCCTCGCGACGAGGCGCCCGAGGTCTACAAGGACTTCGACCTCGTCCTCGGATCCGTCAAGCGCGCCGGCCTGGCCCGCGAGGTGGCGCGGCTCGACGCCCGCTTCGTCATCAAAGACGCCAGCAAGGCGGACGACTGAACGGAGACGCCGGGATGCTCCAGATCGACGGTTCTTTCGGTGAGGGCGGCGGCCAGATCCTGCGGTCGTCCCTCACCCTCTCCTTGGTGACCGGCAAGCCCTTCCGCATCGATGGCATTCGGGCGCGGCGGCGCAAGCCCGGCCTCCTGCGGCAGCACCTCACCGCCCTGCGGGCCGCCGCCGCCGTCTCCGCGGCGCGGGTGGAGGGTGGTCACCTCGGCTCGACGGCCCTTCGTTTCGAACCCGGCCCCGTCACCCCTGGCGACTTCCACTTCGCCGTCGGCACGGCGGGGAGCACCGTCCTCGTGCTCCAGACCGTCCTCCCCGCCCTCCTCACCGCGTCGGCTCCGTCGACCTTGGTCCTCGAAGGCGGTACCCACAACCCCATGGCCCCGCCGTTCCCCTTCCTCGCCGACACCTACCTTCCCCTCCTGCGGCGGCTCGGTCCCGGGATCGAGGCCAGGCTCGAACGGCCCGGCTTCTTCCCGGCGGGGGGCGGCCTGATGCGGGTCGGGGTCGAGCCGAGGGGCCCCCTCGCGGGCTTCGACCTCCACCGCCGGGGGGACGTCGTCTCCCACCGGGCCACGGCGTACCTCTCCCACCTCCGAGAAGGGATCGGACGCCGCGAGCTCCGCACGGTCCAAAAGCTGACCGGCTGGGCCGACGACGCCTGCCGCATCGTTTCCCTCGAGGGTTCTCCGGGGCCGGGGAATCTCCTCGTCCTCCAGCTGACCTTCGACGACTTGACCGAGACCTTCTGCGGCTTCGGCCGCCACGGCGTGCGGGCCGAATCCGTGGCCAGCGGTGCGGTCAAAGAAATGCGACGCTTCCTCGCCGCCGAGGTGCCGGTGGGCGAATACCTCGCCGATCAGTGGCTCCTGCCCCTGGCCCTCGCCGGCCGGGGAAGCTTCACGAGCCTACCCCTGTCGCGCCACGCCTCCACCCAGGTCAAGCTCATCCAGCAATTCCTCGACATGGGGATCCGGGTCGAGCGCAACGGCGCGGACCAGGACGTGGTGACCGTCGGCGCCCCTTAGCCGGCATTCTCTTAGCCGGCATCCTCAACGAGGGGAGCCTCAGCCGCTCGGATCCTCACCCCCTCGGCCCCGCACCGCAGCTCGAAGAGTCGCCGATGCAGGGGCTGCTCCGGCGGCTCCTCCGCCATCCGCCGAAGTCGACGCTTGCCGAGGCGTCCATCGAGCAGGGCCAGGGCTTGGATCAGGACGTCGGACGACGCCAGGGCGTCATCGAACGGCATCCGGAGGAAGTCCTCCAAACGACCGTAGAATTGCTCCTGGGTCAAGACACCGTCCCGCCGCAGACGCTCCTCCGCCTCGCGGAAGGCTGCCCGCGGCTTCGCCCCCGCCTCCTCCAGCACCTCCGCCGTATCGGCGAGCTCGTTGTAGAACCGGAAGGTGCAGAAGTTGGCCACCTCTTCGCCGTCCACCACCAGGATCCCGCGCCCGATGTTCTCGTGGCCATAGCGGTACTTGGTGGACCGCACCTCGACCCGGCCCCCGAGGGACTCGGCGAACCGGCTTTCGATGGTTTTCTTGAGTCTGCTCCAGCGCATGGCCTGCTCCCCTGTACACGGCCGAACCGGTAGCGGATCGGACAGGCATGATCCTGACACAGGAGCGGCGGAAGCTATGCCAGCGACTCGATCGCCACTTCCGCAGGTTCTTCTCGGCGGAGGCTGCCGGCAGAACCCCAGCTCAAGAGAGCCAGGATGGCCGCGGGCGCCAACAGGGTCGACGCCAGCAGACCGCCGATCACGGTCACCGCCAAACCCACCCAGAAGTTTCCTGCGTCGGGCAGGATCAAGAGCGGAAGCATCCCCGCGATAGAGGTCAGGGTCGTCGTCCACATCGGGCGGAGACGCTGACGCAGGGCTAAGAGGGCCAGCGTTGCCGTGGGTGACGTAGGCCTGGAAAGTTGAAGCCTTCGATACCGGTCCACGAGCAGAATCGCGTCGTTGACGGAGATGCCGATCGTCAGCACGATCCCCAAGAACGCCCCCTCGGCGAAGTTTTGCCCCGTCCACAGGAAACCCAGGGCGATGCCGATCCAGGACACCGGTACGGAGAGCATAACGAACGCGGCCAACCGCCAGGATTCGAGCACCGCGGAGATCACTAGGAAGACGAGCCCCACCGTCCCAAGGACGAGCCACAGGAATTGACGACGGACATCTTTGTCGAAGAACTCGTAGCGGGGACGTTCCAGTCGGTATCCTGGGGGAAGGCTGAGCGAGGCAAGCTCCCTATCGAGCATCTTCTTGCCCATTCGGAAAGGGCCCTTGTAGTAGACCCTCAGCGTGCGGCGGTATTGCTGGTTGAAACGCTCGATGACCGGCGGATCCTTCTTGATTGACAACTCCGCGTGGTCCATCAGCCGAACGGGTCCACCGGGTCCCGCGGTCAACGGTCTCTGAAGTAGGGTGTTCAGGTCGAGGCTTTCGGAGCCTTCGGTCACGACACGCATGGGCAGCCGCGGATTGCC
>JBCDIS010000044.1:0-44767 GCA_038748685.1 Acidobacteriota bacterium
GTACCTCGAAGGCGAGCACGGGGCCGCCGAGGTGGCGCTGGAGCGGGCGGCGAGCCGGCAGGAAGCGGACCTGGTCGAAGCCCTGCGTTACCTGGGGGCCTCCCGGTTCGCCCTGGCCAAGTACGAATCCGCGGCGGAGAGCTTCAAGCGGGCCTTGGCGTTGAAGGATGGCGAGCCCGAGCTCGTGGCTTGGCTCGCAAAACCTCTCTACGAGCTCGCGCGGTTCGAAGAGCTGGAGACCTTGCTCCGCGACGCTTTGAAAGCCGAGGAATCGAAGTACGGGCCGGACCACCCCTTCGTTGGCCGGACCCTCAACAACCTGGCCTTGGTCCTACACGATACGGATCGTGTGGAGGAGGCTGAGGTTCTGGCCAGGCGGGCACTGGAGATCGCCGAATCGAACCTCGGCCCCAGCCATCCCGACGTTGCGGAGAAGCTTTCCAACCTGGCGGTGCTGCTTCAGGAGACGGGCCAGCTCGACGAGGCCGAGCTCCTGATACGCCGCGCCCTGGCGATCGACGAGGTCGTCCTAGGGCCGAATCACCCCAGGGTCGCCGAGGATCTCGCCACGCTAGCTCAGCTCCTCAAGCTGCGGGGGGAGCTCTCCGACGCGGAGCCGCTGATGCGGCGGGCGATGGCGATCGACGAAGAAGCATTCGGCCTCCGTCATCCGAGCTTCGCCCGGGGCCTCAGCAACCTCGCTCTCCTGCTGAAGGATACGGACCGGGTTTCGGAGGCGGAGCCGCTGATGCGCCGCGCCCTGGCGATCGACGAGGAGGTCTTTGGACCGATGCACCCGACCGTAGGAAGGGACCTCAACAATCTCGCGGTGATCCTGTGGAATCTGGGTCAGCTGGACGAGGCCGAAGTCCTGGTTCGACGGGCGCTTCGAATCGACGAGTCCATCCTCGGCCCGTCCCACTCCGGCCTGGCAAAACCCCTCAATACCCTGGCGATCCTGCTCAAAGAAGCCGGGCGACCCCAAGAGGCGATACCTGTCTTCCAGCGCTCCCTGGCGATCCTGGAGGCGACCCGCGGCCCCGACCACCCGGAGGTCGCGGTGCTCCTGAACAACCTGGCGCAGCTCCTTCGAAGGACGGATAGCCCCGATACCGAGGCCCTGATGCGGCGGGCCCTGGCGATCGACGAGGGCAGTTACGGTCCGAACCACCCGGCCGTGGGCCGAGACCTCAACAACCTGGCTCAGTTCCTGAGGTCCAGGGACCGCCGCTCGGAAGCCGAGCCCCTGATGCGCCGTGCGGTTTCGATCTTCGCCTCGGAGGTCGGCGAGGACCATCCCAGCACGGTCAAGGTCCGGGGGAATCTCGAAAAGCTGTTGGAGGAGATTCGGCAGGGAGGAGACCCGCCGAGCCCCCCGTGATGTGGACTCCGCGGGACCCGGCCGGGGTTCAGCTCAGCTCACGCGAGGTCGTCCTTGGCCTCGATGAGGAAATGGTGGCTCACCGAGCCGGCGGTCCTCGCTTCGAGGTGGGGCTTGTAGGCGGGGTCTTCCATGAACGCCAGCGCCGCGTCCTTCGAGGGCCACTCGATGACGATGCGCAGGGCGGCGTCTTCCCCCTCGCCTTCGAGACGGCTGTGGCTGGAGGTCCGGGCGAGGTATTTGCCACCGTGCTGGGCGACGAGCCGGTTCGCTGGCTCGATGTAGTCCGGAATCCATGCTTCGCTAGTGGGGGTGACGGCGAGTACCGAGTAGTAGGTCATGGTCGTGTCTCCTGTGGATTGGGTCGTGGTGGAACGGGGCGGGTTCGGGAGGTCGGAATCACCTGACGAAGCCGCCGAAGGGCTTCAGCCATAGGGGCGCCAGCGCGGCGTGGCGCTGCCGCAGGTCGTCGGGCAGGTCGCCCAGGTGGACCATTCGGGTCGGTTCCGCTGCAGCGATCCAGCGCTCGGCGAACCGGTCCCAGTTGCTGACGTGGACGTGGGCAGCCTCGACGGTCTCGAAGCGCTCGTAGACCAGCACGTCGCCGTCGTCCGACACGTAGTACTGGTAGTTCAGCGTCCCGTCTTCTTTCCGGGTTTCCGCGACGATCTCCTGCATGACGGCCTCGAAGGCGTCCCGCTGACCCTCTTTGATCTTGGCTTCGACGATCCAACCGATGTTCTCGAACATGCCGTTCCCCTTGATTTGGTGGATTTCGGGGCAGGAGCCCTTCGCGTCCGGGTCGCTGCCCCCTTTCGAAACCAGCCTACGGCGATGTTGCTCTTTAAGAAAGTACCCACATTTTTGTAAGTAATGAATTCAGACAATGCCACATACCCAGCCCGGGTCCATGGCTCCGGCCCCTGGAATCCGGGGTGACCTACAGCTGAAGGACGGGGGTGGCTTCGAGGGACCCCTGTTTCGGCCCTAGGGTCGGCCCCGTGTTTCGGCCCCCTCGTTCGGCCCTAGGGTCGGCCCGGGGTCGGCCCTGGCGTCGAGGGTGCCTTGCGGCGGTGGGCCCGGCGCCAGGCGCTCGGGGGGAGACCGTGGAAGCGCTTGAAGACGCGGTGGAAGTGTGAGCGACTGGCGAAGCCGACGCGGAAGGCTATCCCCTCGATGGCCTCGTCCGTATCCAGCATGAGCTGGCGCGCCGCCGCGAGGCGCGAGCCGGCGATCCACGCACCCACGGTACGGCCCGTCACCCGCTTCACGGTTTCGGAGGTGTGGGAGCGGGAACGGCCGACGTGTCCCGCCACGTCGGCCAGGGAGATGCCTTCGAGGGCGTTCGCGGAGATGAAGGCCAGGGCCCGGGAGCTTAGGGACTCACTCCTGCTCTGGCCATGGGGACCCTGGCCATGGGGGCCCTGGCCATGGGGACCCTGACCATGGGGGCCCTGGCCATGGGGCACGGGGGTGGTGCCCGCGCGGTGGACGGCGACCGAGAGGCGGACCAGCAGCGCCTCGACGACGAGCTCGTAGCCGGGTTCCCGGGCCGTTAGCTCGTGTTCGAGGTCGTCGAGCACCCCGACCACCGCGGCGTGGGCGGCGGGGTCCAGCTGGCGGCGGGCCGAGGCACCCAGCATCACGGCGCGGAACGCATCGCTGAGGAAGTCGAGCCGGCCCTCGGCCAGGGAAAGGCAGGACGCGCAGAGGGCGACGCCCAGGATGACGGCGTCCTCGCTGGAGACGAGGTAGTGGGGCGTGCCCTCGGGAATCAGGAGCACCTCACCCTGGGAAAGGCGGTAGCTCCCGTTGGACCACATCGTCGCCCGCCCCTCGACGAGGGTCAGAAGCACCGCCTCCGAGTGGACGACGGCTTTGGACGTCGTCGGGGTCTGGGGGGAGAAGCGGGCAACCCGGGGGCTGCGGTGCGGGGACGGGGCGGCCACGGATCGGGTCATGGGGGACGCGGCGCTAGTGGCCGACCGTCAGGGCGGCCACCATCGTCGCCCCGGCCCGGGCTCCCTGGGCCGCGGCGTCGACGACCTGCTGCGCGGGGGTGGTGAGATCCCCCGCCGCCCAGAGCATGGGGCGGTCCGTCGCCCCCCGCCCGTCGACGACGACATAGCCGCCCTCGTCCAGCTGGAGGTCGAGGTCGGTCACGAGGTCGCACTGCCGCTGGTCGGCGATCACGAAGAGTCCTTCCCGCTCCAAGGGGGTGCCGTCGGCGAGGAGAATCGTACGCAGGCTGGACCCCGGACCCGAGAGGCGCTCGACCCGCGGCGTGGCGACGGGAATCCCGAGGGCGTCCAGCGTCGCCGCGATCTCCTCGGGCAGCGCTCCGCCGTGGGTGAGCACCACCACGTCCGACGACCAGTTCCGGAGCAGCGGCGCCATGTGCCCCACGGCTTCGTTCGAGCCCAGCAGCGCCAGGGGCCGGTCCCGCATCTCCCAGCCATGGCAGAACGGACAGTGGTGGATCGAGTGCCCCCAGCGTTCTTTGAAACCGGGGATCTCCGGATGCTGGTCGACGACGCCGGTGGCGACGAGGGCGGCCCGCGCCGTCACCTTCGCCCCATCGCCGAGGCGCGCCTCCCACCGGTCGTCGGACCGCGAGAGGCTCTTCACCGAGGCGCTCCGGTGGTCCACCGAGGGGTAGGCGGCCATCTGCTCCCAGGCGACGGTTCGCAGCTCGGCGGGGGGCAGGCCGTCCCGGGTGAGGAAGTTGTGGACGCCCTGGGAGACGGCGTGCCGTGGGTGCCCTCGATCGAGGACGGCGACGCGCTTGCGGGCACGGCCGAGGTAGAGGGCGGCACTCAGACCCGCGGGTCCGCCCCCAACAATGAGGGCGTCGTAGGGGTCCTGGGGGTTCGATGGCGTGGATGGCATGGCGGCTCTCCCGCTGGCGCCTTTTCGGGGACGGCAGACCTCCAAGCCCGCGGGGGTGAGGAGACCCGCCGTCCCGAGAAGGAACGAGCGTCGGGTGGGGTTCGGCGGTGGAACGGTTCCGTCGTGGTCCATGGTCAGGGTCCGATCGAGGCTCGGTCGACCGGTTCGGCACTAGCCTAGATCCCCGGACCGGGGGCATCTAGGGCCATAAGCCGGGTTTTTGTGCCCGATCTTTCGGGACCCCGGGGGGGGGGGGGGGCGATACCGAAGACGCCCCACGGCAGAGCGCTCGCGGCTCAGCCGCGGTGACCGCCGAGGAAACCCCAGCTGAAGTGGAGGCCGATGTCCGGCGTGTTGTCGTAGTTCAAGAGGTTCTCGGTCAGGGCGAGACCGAAGACGCCCAATTCGGTGTCCCACTTGAGACCCGCCGTCATCTGGAACTGGGGCTCGGAGAGGTCGGAGTCCACCAGGTCGCGGAACGGATGCTCGGCAATGTTGGCCTGCAGGATGGCCCGGGCCTTGGGCCAGCGCTGCAGATGGCGGATGTAGCTGACGTTGAGGGACGGCAGCAGGGGCGGATCGAAGTCGGTCTGGTCGAACTCGCCGGCGGACACCAGACTGGCGTTCAGGATCAGGGCGTTGCGGCCCCAGCGCCGGTCGGCGGTCAGCTGCACGCCGACGTCCAGGTTGCCGGTGGAGAGGAATTTGCTCGTCGAGGCGATGGGCACCTTGAGGCCCGTCTGCAGGGCGAACTGCCAGCGACCCCGCGGCTCGAAGGCGTAGCGGATGAAGAACGAGGGGTCGCTGAACCCGCCGCTGTCCTCCCCGTCGTCGAGGATCTGCAGCGGCGTCTCTCCCGAACCGAAGATGATCTGGAATTGATCGTCGGCGACGAAGTTGCGCCCCTGCTGGCCGTAGCCGAACTGGTCGTGGAAGTCGAAGATGGTGCCGTCCAGCGAGCCCCCCGAGTAGTCGATGTAGTAGAACGACGCGCCGATGTCGAGGCGGTCGGTGACCCCCCAGTGCAGGGCGAAGTCGAAGAAGTCGAACTCGCCGTCGATGTAGAAGGCGTCCCCCTCCGGCAGGCCGAGGATGAAGTCCACGTCCTCCGGGCCGAGGGGCCGCCGATCCATCTCCCCCCGGGTGGACTCCAGGTAGTCCTCGACGGCCTGGCTGACCTGGAAGTCGTTGATCTTGGAGTAGTGGAGCTCGAAGGCCCAGTTGCCGCGACCGAGGGCCGCCGCGGGGGTGGGGGCGAAGCCCAGGACGAGAAAGCTTGGGAAGGTGAAGTCCCGCAGGCGCAAGGGCGCGCCGGTTCCCTGGTCCGCCAGGATCGTCGACGGCTGGGCGCCGGCGGGGACGGCGAGCAGCACCAGGATGGAGAGGATCAGGCCGCGGAAGGGGGCTCCCTGCGGCCACGGAGGGCGTTGGGTCGAGACGGGCATGTTCCTAGGTCCTCGTGGGTTGGGGGTGGACGTTGTCTTGCCGGAGGCTGAGGGGGTCTCAGGATCGGGCCGGGTGGGGTTCGGAGTCGGACGAAGGCGGCTCCAGCTTCAGGCCGTGTCGCCGGAGATACCGGTCACGTCCCTTCCTGCCCTGCCTCTCCATGAAGCCCCCCAGCAGCTTCAGCAGGCCCGGAAAGGCGGAGAGCATCCGCGCCGAGAACCGGTCGCTCGCCGGCACGAAGTACTCCCGCTTGCGTCCCTCGACCGCGCCGACCACGACCCTCGCCACGTCTTCGGCGGAGACGGGGTCACTCACGAAGTTCAGGACGCTGCCGCCGCTGGCCGCCTCGCGGCGCAGCATCGGGGTGTCGATCGCGTTCGGGTAGACCGAGGACACGTGGACGCCGAAGGGCGCGAGGTCCTCCGCCAGGGCCATGTTGAAGCCCCGCAGCCCGAACTTGCTCGCGCTGTAGGCGGCGGATCCCGGCAGCGAGATCAGGGCCGCCGTCGACAGCGTGCTGATGATGTGTCCGGAGCCCTGGGCCTTCATCTTCCTCGCGCAGGCCTGGCTGAGGAACGCCGCCGCCAGCAGGTTGATGTCGATGTGGGCGGCGATGGCCCCGCGCGACTGGTCGGCGATACTGCCGGGGATGACGACCCCGGCGTTGATGAACGCCACCGCGAGGTCGACCCCGCTGGTCTCGATGTTGCGGCACAGCTCCTCGAGGGCGGCCCGGTCCCCCAGGTCGGTCCCGTCGATGGTGGTGCCCGGATAGGTGGCCTGGAGCGCCTCCAGCTTGTCGAGGTTTCGGTCGCTCAGCCAGAGGTGGTAGCCCCGCCCATGAAAGGCGGCCGCCGCGGCCTTGCCGACGCCCCCGGCGGCGCCGGTGATGAGGACGGTCTTGTGATGGGATGTCGTCATGGTCCTACTCCTTGGGTCTTGGGTCAGCTCCCCGCCAGGATCGGTTGCCGATCCGGGGCAGGGGGCGTCAGGTTCAGGGGTGCGGTCGACGTGGCTTCCAGGCGGCGGGCCTCCGCGGTCAGCAGCTGCACGAGGATGGCCGGGAGCAGGGTCAACGTGAGCAGGGTGGCCACGGAGAGCCCTCCGATGATCGCGTAGGCCATGGGGCCCCAGAAGACCTGCACGGCGATCGGGACCATGCCGAGAATCGCCGCACAGGCGGTCAGCACGATGGGACGGCAGCGGTGCATGGCCGCCTGCTCCACCGCTTCGAGGGGGGCGAGGCCCTGCGCGACATTGGCGTCCGCCTCCTCGATGAGGATCACGGCGTTGCGGATGATCATCCCCGCGAGGGCGATGACGCCCAATTGGGCGACGAAGCCCATGGGGGTTCCGGTGGGCAGCATCAAGGCCACCACGCCGATGATCCCGAAGGGGGCCATGGCCAGCGCGATGAGCATGCGGGAGAAGCTGCGCAGCTGGAGCATCAGAAGGGTGATCATGACCAGCAGCATGATCGGCACTACGGCGAGCACCGACGCGTTGCCCTTGGCGGCTTCCTCCACCGCCCCGCCCTCTTCGATGGCGTAGCCCAGGGGCAGGCCCGCCCGCATTTCCTCCACGGACGCCGTCAGCTCCCCCGCCACCGTCGCGGGCTGGTGGCCCGGGGCGACGTCCGCCTGCACCTTGATCAGGGGCTGCCGCTGCCGTTTCCAGATGATCGGGTTCTCGACGCCGTACTCCACCGTGGCGATCTGCCGCAGGGGGATCTGCTGGCCCTGGGGGGTGCTGATCTGGAGGTTGGCGAGGGATGCCGGGTCGCTGCGTTCCCCCTTGTCGGCCCGGAAGACGACGTCGATGAGCCGGTTGTCGTCGCGCACGGTGGTCACCGGGGCCCCGGCCACCAGGGTGGCGAGGGTGCCGGCGACATCCTGGGACGACAGACCCATGGCCCGGGCCTCGGTCTGCTTCAGCTCGACGTGGATCGAACGCTGCGGCTCGCCGGCGCTCAGGTTGACCTCCCGGGTGTGGGGGTTGCCGCTCACGAGGTCCGCGAGCCGCATCGCGTAGTCCCGCACCTTTCCTGGATCGGGTCCGGTGACGCGGTAGCGGAGGGGCCAGCCCACCGGCGGCCCGAGCTCGAGGGGCATGACCCGGGTCGTGTAGTCGGCGAAGTGCTCGGCCATCGACGCCTGGAGCCGGTCGCGGACCCGGTCCCGGGCCTCGACGTCCTTGGTGACCACCACCGTCTGGGCGATGTTGTCGTTGTCCAGCAGCAGGTCCATCGGCAGGTAGAAGCGGATGGCCCCGGAGCCGACGTAGGTCGAGAAGCGGTCGACGTCCGGGTCGTTCTCGAGCAGGGCGTCGAGCTGCTCCGCTGCCCGTTCGGTCGCGTTGCGGGATGCCCCCTGCGGTAGGGCCAGGTCCACCAGCAGCTCGGGGCGGTCCGAAGCCGGGAAGAACTGCTCTTCGAGCTGGGTCGCACCGCCGAGGCCGAGGATCAGCAGGCCGAGGCTGGCGAGCACCGTTCGCCGGGGCCGGTGCAGCAGCCACCGCAGCGCCCCCCGGTAGGCCCCCACCAAACGCCCGTCGGAGTGTCCTTTGTGCTGCATCTTCCGCGGCAGCAGCCAGACCCCGAGGATGGGGGCGAAGAGCACCGCCACCACCCAAGACGCGAGCAGGGAGAGGAGCACCACCATGAACAGCGAGTAGCAGTACTCGCCGGCGCTGGACTTGGCGAAACCGACGGGAATGAAGCCGGCGATCATCACCAGGGTGCCCGTGAGCATCGGGAAGGCGGTCGAGTCGTAGGCGAAGGTCGCCGCCCGCTTGCGGTTCCAGCCCAGCTCCAGCCGCGAGATCATCGCCTCGACGGTGATCATCGAGTCGTCCACCAAGAGACCGAGGGCGATGATCAGCGCGCCGAGGGAGATGCGCTGGAGTCCGATGCCCATGAGGTCCATGCCCACGAACGTCATCGCCAGGACGAGGGGAATCGACAGGGTGACGACGAGGCCCGCCCGCAGGCCCAGAGTGATGAACGACACCACCAGGACGATGGCGATCGCTTCCAGCAGCACCTTGACGAAGCCCGCCACGGCGTCCTCGACGACCGTCGACTGATCGGCGACGGTGGTGACTTCGATGCCGTGGGGGAGCTCGCCTTCGATGCGCTCCATCGTCGTCCGGATCTCGTCACCGAATTCGAAAATGTTGCCGGTGCCCGCCATGGAGACGGCGAGGCCGAGGGAGGGCTCTCCGTTGACCCGGAAGGTGGGCGCCGGGGGATCGACGGGGGCCCGTCGGATCGTGCCCAGGTCGCTGAGGCGAATGTTGCGGTCGTGGATGCGCAGCTCCACCTCGCGGAGGCTCGCTTCGGACGCGAAGGCGCCGCTCACCCGGAGGGCGACCTTGTCGTCGGGGGTGTCGATCACCCCCGCGGGGGCGACGGCGTTTTGGCTCGCCAGGGCCCGGGCCACGGCGTCGATGTCGATGCCGAGGGCGGCCAGGCGCGAGGGGGAGAAGGAGAGGACGATCTGCTCCTCCTGGATGCCGAGCACGATGACCTTGCCGATGTCCGGCGTGCGGAGGAGCTGGGCGCGGATCCCGTCGAGGCGGTCCCGGAGCTCCCGATTGGTGAAGCCTTCGGCGGTGAAGCCGTAGATGATGCCGAAGGTGTCGCCGAATTCGTCGTCGAAGAAGGGCCCCTGGACGCCGGCGGGGAGGGTCGGCGCGATGTCGGCGACCTTCTTGCGCACCTGGTACCAAACGGAGTCGACTTCCGAGGGCGGCGCGTCCTCCCGGAGGTTGACGAAGACGACGGATTCCCCGGGGCGGGAGTAGCTGTCGAGGCGGTCCAGGTACGGGGTTTCTTCGAGCTTCTCCTCGATCTTGTCGGTGAGGAGCCGTGACGTGTCCTCGGCCGTTGCGCCGGGCCAATAGCTGGCGACGACCATGGTCTTGATGGTGAAGGGGGGATCCTCGTTGCGGCTCAGGCGCTGGAAGCTCCAGATCCCGGCGGCGAACGTCAGGAGCATGAAGAAGATGACGAGGGACCTCTGCTCCAGGGCCCACCGTGAGAGGTTGAAGCCCTGGGTTTCTTCAGGTGGGGTGCTCATCGCGCGACCTCCTCGAGGCGCACCGCCTGACCCGGGCGCAGCTTGCTGACCCCGGCGGTGACGACGACGTCGCCGTCCAGGAGGCCGGTGTGGATCAGTGCGGTGGACTCGTGGTAACGCGCCACCTGGACGGGGCGCCGTTCCAGGGCCGGCCCGTCCGCCACCACGAACACCGCCGGATCCCCCTGCTGGGAGGTCATCGCCGCGGCGGGGAGCTCGAACAGGCGGTCGGCGGGAAGGAGGGCCCGGCCCGTCACGCTCGCGCCGAGGGCCATGCTCTCCGGCGGGCTGGGCAGGGCGACCTTGACCCGGAAGGTGCGGGTCAGGGCATCGGCGGCGGGGCTGACCTCGCGGACCACGCCCATGGTGCGCACGGAGGGGTCCGAGACGAGGGCGATCTCGACTTCGAGGTCGTCGGGGTCGACGTGGGAGACGGTCTCGGGGATGTGGAAGATCGCGTCCCGCTGGTGCAGGGACGCCACCGTGACGACCATCTGCCCCGGCGCCACCACCTGGCCCGAGTTGGCGCCGACGGCGGTGACCACGCCGTCCTCCTCGGCCCTGAGGACCGCGTAGGCGACGCGGCGCTTCGCCTGATCGACGGCCGCCACGGCGGCGGAGCGCTGCGCCCGGGCCGCACGGTCCTCCGCTTCCGCCCTCTCCAGCTCGGCGACGGACCCTGCCTCGTCGGCGATGAGTCCCTTCGCCCGCTCGAAAGCGGCGGACGCCTGGGCGGCGAGGCTCGACGCGCTGATCAGCTGGGCTTCGGCGGCCCGGAGCTCGTTTCGCACGTCCGTGTCGTCGACCGTGGCGAGGGTCTGTCCGGCCTTGACGACGGCGCCGATCTCGGCGATTCGGGTCGAGACCCGACCGCCGATCTGAAAGGCCAGAGCGGTCTCGCGGCGGGGCTGAATCTCGCCGGTCTGCTCCAGGATCTCGCTGACGTCGACGGAGCGCGCCACCACCGTGCGAACGGGACGGATCACGGAGGACTCCGGGTCCGACGGGTCGTCTTGGAGCGCGCTGTAGCCGCCCCAAGCCACCAGGGCTGCGCCGATGCCTACCAGGCCGTATCTGATCATTCGGGTTTTCATGATGGTTTCCTCGGGTTCTTCGTTTTGGGTTCGAAATCTGCGCGGGGGGGTCTGCGGGTCGGGTCGAGGGTTCTCGTCCCGGCGGCTCAGTGGACCGTGGCGTCGGCCCCCCAATCGCCCCGGATGCCGAGGGCCCGCCGCAGGGCCACGTCCGCCAGCAGCAGCCGCACCTGCGAGCTGGCGAGCTCGGATCCGATCTCGAGGCGCTCGCGCTCGGCGTCCAGCACCGAGAACAGGGGGTCCGCCCCCCGCTCGTAGCGCACCTGGGCCCGTTTCTGGGCGCGGGTGCTCGCTTCGCTTGCCTGGCGCAGGGTGTCCCGCTGCCGGAGGGCGCCGCGGCGTTCGGCGAGGGCCATTTCCACTTCGGCCACGGCCTGCCGCACCACCTGCTCGTAGCGGATCAGGGCGGCCTCCTTCCGGGCCCCCTGGGCGCGGATCTGGGAGCGAACCCGACCGAAATTGAACAGGGGCCAGCGGATCGACGGGCCGACGCCGAAGGCCACAGAGTCGGACGAGAAGAGGTTGTCGATGTCGGTCGACGACAGCCCCAGGTTTCCAGACAGGGAGATCCGGGGGAGAAGGTCCGCCTCCGCGACCCCGATGCGGGCGACCTCCGCGGACAGGGCCGAGGCGGCGGCGGCGACGTCCGGACGCGCCCGCAGGACCGTCGACGGCACGGAGACCCCCGGGGGCAGGGGCGTCTCCGGAAGCCGGCTCGGGGCCGCGACGAGGGCTCCGACGTCCTCCGGGGGCAGCACGCAGAGCAGCGCCAGCCGCTGGGTCCCGACCTTGACCGCGGCCTCCAGCGGCGGAATGCCGGAGCGGGTGCGGGAAAGCCGCGCGTGGGCCCGATCGGCGTCCTCCGGCTTGGCCGCCCCCCGCTCCAGCATGGCGTCGGTGATCGAGGCGAGCTTCGTTTGAATCTCAACGCCGCGGCGGGTGGTTTCGAGCTGCCTTTGAAAGCCCCGCACCTGGATGTACTGGGCCGCGATCTCGGCGCCGATGCTGCGCTGCATGTCGAGCAGGAGGCTGTCCGCGGCCGTAGCGTCGAAGCTCGCCGCCTCGACGCTACGGCGTACGCGGCCCCACAGGTCGAGCTCCCAGGCGGTTCCGAAGCCCAGACCGTAGTAGTCGAAGGTCCCGCCCCCCAGGGGCTGGTTGTCCGACTCCCTCACACGACCCGCCGAGGCGGTGGCGTCGAGGTTGGGATAAAGGGCGGACTCGCGGATGCCGAGGGCGGCCCGGGCCTCGGCGACCCGCGTCGCCGCTGCGCGCACATCCGCGTTGTTCTCGAGGCCCGTCGTCACGAGGTGGGTCAAGGCCGGGTCCGAGAACGACTCCCACCAGGGGGTGTCGCCCAGGGCTTCGGCGGTGGGGGCTTCGGCGGCGGGGGCTTCGGTGGCGGGGGCTTCGGCCTCTTGGAAGGCGGCGGGGACCGCCGGCGCCGGCAGGTCCTGCGGGTCTGGGCCGACGACGCAGCCGCACAGGGCGAGGAGCGCCACCGCGAGGGCGAAGCTGCGAACAGAGATGCGTTCCAGGGGTCGGGTCTTCATGGTTGCACGTCCTTTCTCGGTAGGTTCTCGGTGATTCACTCGGCCGCGTCGCCTTTGCCGGTGGCCAGCGCCACGCGAATGGCCCCCTCCATGCCCTTGCAGTAGCCGGCGCGGTCTTCCGCGATGTGGAGAAGCCCCGTCGAAGCCGCGACGAGGGTCTCGGCGATTTCGTTCTCGAGCCCCGGGCTCAGGGCCGCGAACGTGGCCAGGACCAGGCTTCGAATGCGCCCCTCGGCCTTCTGGTACTCGTCGAAGAAATCGGCCACCGCCTGGTCGAACAGCTCGTGGGTGTGGGGGGACACCCGCATCCGGTCGACGTACTGCCCGTCCCACGCGTCGAACGCCCGCAGCAGGCGGTCGGCGACGGGGCTCGCCTCGTCCGCCATGGCCGCTTCCGCCTCGGCCACGGACGTTTCGTAGATGTTCAGAACTGTTGCTCGGAAGACCTCGGCCTTGGAGCTGAAGTGGTTGTAGAGACCCTGTCGGGACACCCCGGCGGCGCGGGCAAGGTCATCCATCGAGGCCTTGCGGTAGCCGTACAGGAAGAAGGTGTCGAGGGCGGCGTCGAGGTCGAGGTCGCGTTTTGGAGGCATGCGTCGTGGGCTCCTTTAGTGTTTTTACAAAATAAGTCAAAAGTGTCTAAATTGTCAAACATGAAATTCCAGGAAGCCTTGGCGGAGGCCTGCCCAGCTGGGAACCGCCGCGGGAGCCGGTCCAAATCAGGACCTGATGACCCCAGCGCACACACGGCGCCGAAGGGGGCGCACAACCTTCAGGGGGGCGGGAGAACCCTCAGGAGGGCCCGTCGAGGTGGGTCGTGCCGAGGTGGGTCGCGCCGTCGGGACCTTCCTCGAGCCGTTCCAGCTCGGCGACGAGGTCCGTCACCCACGGCGGGGCCTCCTCCGGGTCGGTGGCTTCGCTGACCTTGAGGTAGTCGATCAGCAGGCCCCGCACCAGGCCCCGGTGGGCCTCGGGGGCGCGGAGAAAGATCGGCGTCAGGACGCGGAGGCCCTCTTCGAAATCCGCCAGGGCCCGCTCCCGCTTGCCCAGGACGCGGAGGATCTGACCCCGGGCCCCCAGGCTGAGGGCGAGCTCCGGCAGCAGGAAGTCGGGGCGCCGGGGGCTGGTCTCCCGGTAGAGCTCGATCGCCTCGTCGCTGGCCCGAAGGGCGTCCAGGGGGCGTCCGTTCGCCCTTAGGACGATGGCCAGCGTGTTGAGGCTCGACGCCAGGGCGTCGCCGTGGAGATCCGGCTGCCCCCGCCGCAGCCGGCGGTGGAGGTCCACCGCCTCCTCGGCGGCGTCGAGGGCTTCGCGGACCCGGCCCGCGGCGTCGAGATCCGCCACCAGGTTGGCCAGACTCCTCGCCACCTCGGGTAGGAAGACCTCCGGTCGCCCCTCCGCCAGCCGCCGCCAGAGGGCCACCTCCTCCTGGGCCGTCGTCAGCGCTTCGTCCGGACGGCCCGCCGCGGCCAATGCGGTGCTCAGGTTGCCCAGGGCGAAGGCGAGCTTGTCGGCCGCCGAGGGGGGCAGCTTCGGGGCGAGCTCCCGGTGCAGGTCGACGGCCCGCCGCGCCAGGGCGACGGCCTCGTCCGTCTGGCCGGTGGCCACCAGGTCGGCGGAGTGGTTCGCCAGGCTCGTCGCCAGGAGGGGCTGGAACACCCCGGGGCGCTGGGCCGCCAGCCGCCGGCGCAGGGCGAGGGCTTCGCCGGAGGCGTCCCGGGCCTCCTCCACCTGACCCAGCTCGCTGAGCACGAGGCCGAGGTATCCCAGGGCCGTTGCCAGGTCCGAATCGAAGCGGGTGGGCCACTGGGCGGCGAGGGTCCGCAGCAGCTCCACCGCCCCCCGCGCTTCCCGTGCGGCCTCCCCCCAGCGGCCGGCGCCCTCCAGGGCCTCGGACCAGGTCGTGAGGGCCGCCGCCAGCGATGGGCGGAAGGTCACGGGGTCGGCCTCGGCGAGCCCCCGGAAAAGCCCTGCCGCCTCGCCGCCGGCGTCCACCGCCTCCTTCCACCGCCCCGTTTCGGCGAGCCGCTGACTCAGGCCGGCCCAGGCCATGGCCACGTCCCCGGCGGCGTCCGCCGAGTCGTTGGGACCGTCCTGCGCCAGCTCCCGGTACAGCTCGACCGCCTCCCGGCTCCTGGACAGGGCCTCGCCGTGGCGACCCGCGTCGGCGAGCCGCGCCGCCAGATTGTGGAGGCTGGAGGCCAGGTCCCCCCGCCTCCCCCGGGGATCGGAGGCCGCCAGTCGGCGCTTGAGGGCGAGGGCCTCCCCGCAGACCTCCAGGGACCGTCGCCACCGGCCGGCGGCGTCGAGGCGGTTGGACAGGTTGTTCAGCAGGCGGGCGAGGTCCTCCACCGCCCCGTCGTCGCCGCCCTCCGCTGCCCGGCGCAGGGGGTCGACGAGCCTCTCCGTGGCGACCAGCGCGACCTCCGTCAAGGGGACCGCATCTACGTAGTCCGGGCGATCGCAGCGGACGACGAGATCGGCGGCCAGCTCGAGGTCGCCGCCGGTTTCCAGGACCTCCGCCAGGGCCTGCCCCGCCGGGTCGCCGGTCTCCACCGCCACGTCGAGGGCCGGCATCGCCATGGGGACGAGCTGGGCGGCGATGACCTGGACCAGCCATCCCCGGCCGTCGTCCCAGTCGAGGTCCTGGGCGATCCGGGTCAGGTGGGTCAGGAGGTGCTCGGGATCGCCGAAGGTCACGGACATGGCGGGCGGGCCTCAGACGGCCGGGGCTAGACCCCCGGGGGCGTCGGCGCGGCCAGGGCGAGGAGCTCGGCGGCGTCGCGCTGCAGCTCCCGCCGGGTGAGGTGCTCGCCGAGCAGGTCCGGCAGCACGGGCTGGATCCACCGATCCCCGGGGTAGGTGTCGTGGAGGATGCGTGCGACCTGGGCCCGCACCGCCCAGGGCTGGTCGGCGAAGACCTTCAGACGCCCGAGGATCTCGACCGCCTCGGTTTCGTCCCGGGCCCCCCCAACCAGGTTGAAGGCCGCCATCCCCCGACCGAAGCCCGGTACGAGTTCGCCGGGGACCCCCCGCTCGGCGGCCAGCTTCTCCCAGAAGCGCCGCTCCCTCCGGAGCACGTGGTCGAGGAGATCGTCCCGCTCCTCCAGGGGACGCCCCTCGACCGCCGCCAGGGCCTGCATGTGGATGTAGAGGGCCCTGTCGTAGACCTCGGCCCCCAGGTCCGGTATCCCGTCGTCGCCGTCCTCCGGCTGCTTCCCCAGCGCCTCGGCAAAAGCGGTGCGGGCCAGGCGATACGACGCCCGCCGATCGTCGAGGCCCATGGCGAGGGGGCGCAGGGCCCAGCACTCGGCCGCCGGACCGCTCAGGACGTCGCCGACGCCGCCGCCCTCCCTCTGGACGGCCTGCCACCAGTCGTCGGCCCGGGACAGCAGCAGGAGGCGGACCTTTCCCCTCTCCGTCCCTAGGAGCCTGCGGACCAGGAGGCGCAGCAGCCCGCGCCGGCGCTCGGCGTAGTCGATCACCGCGAGGACCGGCCCGCCGCGGTCCAGCAGCGCCTCCACCTGGGCCTCGGCGTCCTTGGCGTCGCCCCCGTCGAGGAAGAAACCCGCCCCCGAGCCGTCGGCCCGGGCCCGGCGGCAGGCCTCGAGGGCGAGCCGGGTCTTGCCGATGCCGCCGACTCCGGTGTAGAGGCGGACCGCCAGCGGCCGGGGGTCCCCGCGCCAGGCGGCGAGGTCCTCGAGCTCCCGCCGTCGACCGTGGAACGGCACCACGTCGTACTCCGCCCGCAGCAGGGCCCCCGGGGGCGAGACGTCGGCGCGCCAGCGGGCTGCGGGGATCCACAGCGGCGTCGAAGGCTGCCCCAGCCGGAGGCGGGCCCCCGGGTGGGCGAAGACCGAGTAGGCGAGCCAGCCGGTGCCCTCGGGGAACTGCTCCCGCGTCGCCAGGCGGGCCCGCCGCACCGCCGCCCCCACCGTCGAGCCGTCCTCCAGGGCACCGTAGAACGCCGAGGCGAAGGCGGCCGCCTGGCCGTCGTCGATGTCCCACAGCGGCCCGAGGAACGCGCCGCACCCGCAGTCGAGGACCAGGGTCCGGGCCCAGCCCCCGAGGCCGGTCACCAGCCTTTCCTGGCGGGCCGCCTGGCAGCTGTTGAAGAACACCAGCGGCCGATCCCTCCGCATCCGGCCCTCGATGGCGCCGTACAGATCCCGGGGCCTTAGGGACTCGCCGTCGCTCAGCCGCAGGAGGGCGCCGCCGGGGTCCCGGGCGTCGAACCAGCCGTGGCCGGCGAAGTGGAGGACCCCGAAGCCCCCTTCGCTCAGCAGGGAGTCGACCCCGTGGAATCGGGCCCGGCGCAGGACCTTCGCCTCCAGCGAGCCGTGCCGCGCCGCCAGCCCCTCGAAGATCCCGCGCTCCCGGTCCACATGCACAAGCGCCCTCTGCTTCGGCACCTCCCCCGCCTCGACGTAGGCCAGCCGCCTCGCCCCCAGGAGGTCGGCGCCGAAACCCAGGGCCGGGGTCGTCTTGCCGGTCAGCCAGCGGACGACCTCGTGCTGGCAGCAAAGGAAATCCTGCTCGAAGCCGTCCCCGTGGGGCTTCACCAGCTCCCAGGGGATCCACGGCTCCTCCGACAGGATCAGCAGGCTGCGGACGTCGTCCCGGACCCCTTCGTAGGCCGCTCGCAGCGGCTCGGGGAAGAGCTCCCGGTAGAGCTCCTTGCCGAGGGCCGACAGCTCCCGGTGGAGGCCCCCGGGGAGCTTCCTGGCCACGTGGGCCGGGGAGTCGAGGGCCTGGAAGGCGACCAGCTTCCGTTCCGCATACTCCGCCAGGGTCGTCGCGCCGAGGGCCACCGACTCACCGACCCGGTGTCGGGTGAATGGCAGCCGTCCGTTCGGGGAGTGGAGCTCGAACCGCAGGCGGACGCCGGATCCTCCACCTTCGGTCCTGATCAGGATTTCGAGATCCGGATGCGGATGCACGGCTGTCCCTCCACGGCCACGGTCCAGGGGATGTAGGCCAAAGGATCTCACAGGCTCGGGGGAACGGCCCGGTTGGGGGTTGTGGTCGGAGTTGGCGCTTGGAGGTGATGCGTGGAGGCGGGAAGCGCCTGGCTTCGAGCTAAGATAGTTCGTCCACGCGGTATCTGCCGAGCGTTCCGGGCGTGATGTCCAGGCCGCGATCAGAGTTTTCCTTTTGGAGGGCACGGGCCGACTCGGCCTAGCCGGTTAGGTTCCTACGACGGATGTCCCTGTCTCCCGCGAACTTGCTCAACTACTGGCGCCGCTGCCTGGCCGACGGCGAGCTGGCGTCCCCCGGCAGCCGGAATCTCAGCGCCGAGCCGGTCACGTGGGACGACCTCGACCGAGGGCGACTTTCCGAGAAGACCCGCCAAGCCCTGCTTCGGGATGTGCCGGACCCAACGGAAGACGGCGCGGGCGATCCCGTCGACGTGCGCATCGCCCTGTGCGGACTTCGCGGACATGTCAGCCACGGGAAATCGAAGAACGAGGACAAGTTCTATGCCCCGTGCTGGATTCCGGCTCGGCTCCACCCCGAAGAGGGCGTACTCACTCCGATCCCCGACGCCCGGCCGTGGCTGGTTCGCGAGCATCTCTCGCCCCAGGGACTCTCGATCCCCGCGTTAGGCACGGTCGACGCCATGGACCGGTTCCTGGAGGATCAGCCCCGGCCCGCCGGCGATACCTGGGGCAATCTCCTGACCTTTGCCGAGGAGATGTTCAAAGCGGTCCTCGGTGAGTCCCCCCGCTCCTTCGAGCTGAAGGACTATACCCAGCGGGGCCCGGCGGTTCTGCGGGGCAGGACGGTCCAGGGCGCCGGCAACAACCTCTTCTGGCTCTACGACTATCTGGAGAAAAGGAAGAGCCTCCCGCCGCTGGTCCGCGGCCTCGCAGCAATCGGAGCCCACGGGCAGATCGACGGATGGACGGCCGACGGCCACCGGTCCCCCCCGCACCTCGGTCAGATGACGCGAAGGTTCCCCCTCGGCCGTTCCCAGCGGGAAAGCCTCCACGCCGTCCTCCGCCTTCCGCCGGGGAAGCTGGTGGCGATCAACGGCCCACTGGGAACCGGCAAGACGACCCTGGTCCAGAGCATGGTGGCGTCCCTGTGGGTCGAGCGGGCCCTGGAGGAGGCCCCCCAGCCCCCGGTGATCGTCGCCTGCTCGACCAACAACCAGGCGGTCACCAACGTCCTCGACAGCTTGAAGGCCGCGGCAGACCCTCGGGACGGAAGATCGACCCTCGGCCGCCGCTGGCTCGGTGAGGAGGTCGATTCCTACGGTCTCTATTTCCCGGCCAAGTCGAAGATGAGCGCCGCGAAACACCTTTGGGCCGCGACCTCCGGCGAGAGCCAGGTTTCGGCGTTCGAGACCGAGGAGTTCGTCGACGCCGCGGGGCGTGGTTACCTCGATGCCGCCCGGGGGTTCTTCGGCGATTCGTCCCTTGACACCGTCCAGGAGGTCGTCAAATGCTTGCGGGGGGAGCTCAAGGCGGAGGCCGGGCGGCTTCGGAGTCACCTCGAAGTCGCCCGTCGGGTGATCGAGACCCGGGAGCGTCTCGGGCACCTGGACCCCGAAGTCGAGCTGGCACGGCTGAGCGAAGCGCGCCGGGGGGTCATGGAGGAGATCGCCGACGCGCAGCGTCTCCTGACGGACGTCGACGGGGTGATCGCGGCCACCCCCCTGGTCGAGGATCTCCTCGCCTTTTGGGGACCGATCCGGGAGCGGCGCGACCATCGCCTCACCCGGCCGTTCGCCACCCGGCACCTGCCGATTCCCCAGATCCCCCTGCGCGACTGGCGGGGGTTCCTGAGCGTTGCCGCGGCCGCCGGCGTCCCGGAGCTGGAGGAGAGACTGAAGGGGATCGACGACGAGGCGCGGCCCCTCCAAGCGTGGATCGACCTCGAAGCCGATTTCGAGGCGCGGGTCCTCCAACTCGCCGGCGATCGCGCCGAACTTTCCGACGAGCTTCCCCAGGCCGTCCTCCGTGATCCCGCCGAGCTCGACGCCCTCCTCGACCCGACGGTGCGCTGGCGTCTGTTCCAGCTGGCGGGTCGATATTGGGAGGGCCGCTGGCTGCTGGAGCTGAGCGGCTATCTGGAGGATCGTCCCGAACGGCTGCGGGGCCAGTCCCGAGAGAACTGCGAGGCGCGCCTGCGCCGTTTCGCTATGCTCTCCCCTCTGTTCGTCTCCACCCTGCATTCCCTGCCCAACGTCTTCAAGTCCAAGGACGAGGCGGAGCCACTTCTCGAAGCCATCGACCTCCTCATCGTCGACGAGGCGGGCCAGGTGGCGCCGGAGATCGGTGCCCCCGCCTTCGCCCTCGCCAAGCGGGCCGTGGTGATCGGCGACACCTGGCAGATCGAGCCGATCTGGGGGATCAATCGAGCCATCGATCCGGCCAATATGCGCCTGTCGAAGCTCGATCGGTCGCAGCTGCGCGAGGATGGGACCTCGGACGCCATCAGCTCGGCGTCCGGCAGCCTCATGCGGATCGCGCAGCGGTCCTCCCATTTCAGCGTCGAGACGGAGAAGGGTCGGAGGGACGGCATGTGGCTGCGGGAGCACCGGAGGTCCGTGCCGACCATCATCGGCTACTGCAACGACCTGGTCTACAAGGGCCGCCTCGAACCCAAGCGGGAACCCATCGAGGACCTACCCCTGCCGGCGATGGGGTGGGCCCACGTCCACTCCCCGTCGCGGCGGGTGGGGGCGAGCCGGAGCAATCCCGGGCACGCCGAGGCCATAGCCATCTGGCTGCGGGAGCGCCGCCAAGAGATCGAGGCGTACTACCGCAATAAGGACGGCGACGCCGGTATCCAAGACCTCGTCGGCATCGTCACCCCCTACCGTCCTCAGGTGACGGTCCTACAAAGCGCCCTGAAGGCCGCCGACCTGCCGGTCGAGAAGAAGGAGGGGCCCGGGATCCTCGTCGGGACGGTCCATTCCTTCCAGGGGGCCGAGCGCCCGGTGATGCTCTTCTCGCCCACCGTGACCCGAGACGATGCCAGCCGCTTCTTCGACATCTCGCCCCACATGCTCAACGTGGCGGTCTCCAGGGCCCGCGACAGCTTCCTCGTCTTCGGCGACATGGAGGTCTTCGACCCTGCGTCCGCACCCAGGCCCTCGGGGGTCCTGGCGCGGCACCTCTTCGCCCGTCCCGAGAACGAGCTCGTCGACGTCCTGGCGGCCCCCGATTTGGCCAGGCTCCGGACCGTCGAGCGCCTCTCGGGACACCTGGACCACCAACGTGCCCTGGCCCAGGCCCTAGAGGAAGGCAAGGAGATTCTCATCGTCTCCCCATACCTCGGCCGCGCCCTGGAGGATGGGGACCTTCTCGACCGAATCCGCGGCGCGGTCCAACGGGGGGCGAAAATCAAAGTCGCCTACTGCAAGGATCTCCCGAGAGCCTCGGAGTGGGGGCCCTGGGTGCGTCTGTTGAGAAAGGCGGGGGTCGTCGTCGTGGGCCTGGACCGCATCCACGCCAAGACCTTGGTGGTCGACCTGGAATGGATCGTCGAAGGCTCCTACAATTGGCTGTCGGCCGTCCGAGACCCGGGCCACCCCTACCACCGTCACGAGGCGTCCCTCCTGTGCCGTCGCCCGGAGGCCTACGACATGGCCTTGACCGCCCGGGAGCAGGTCAAGGACCGGGAAACTGGGGCACGCTCCCCACGGCGCCGGGCCTGACCCTTCGTCAGATCGACGCAGAGTCAGGCAGGTTTTCATCGTCGTAGGACAGCGCTTCGGCCACGGTCCAGGGGATGTGGGCCCCAGGATCTCACAGGCTGGGAGGAACGGCCTGTTTGGAGCCGCTTTCGGACCCCCTAGGGCAAGAGGCAACCGACGAAGGCATCGGTGTCGAAAATGGGCTCGAAGGGCTCGCCGGGGGGCTTCTCGTACCTCCGCACCTGACCCGTATCGACATCCTCGATCCTGAGCTCGACGCCGACGTCGGTCAGGCCCGCGGCGAACACCCAGTACCGGTGGAAGGGGGCCTGGCAGGCGTCCAGCACCTTGATCACGACCTCCACGTTGTCGCGGTCGAAGAACCACAGATACGAGGTGTCTTCGGTGATCCTCTCCACCTGCGCCTGACCCCGGTCGCCGTCGGCGGTCCACCAATGGGCCCGCAGATTGAAAAGCGGGTCCCTGACCCTGGGGGTGCCCGGCGCCGGAGCCGAGGGAGCCCGCTCCACCTTCGGCGGGGCCGGACCTGAAGTCGTGGAGCCCGTTGGGGCCTGACAGGTGTCGAACCCTTCGGTGTCGAGGAGGGGCTCGAAGGACGTCCCCTGGGGGTTGCGATAGGTTTTCCGGGTACCCGTGAGGAGGTCGACGACCTCGATCTCCACCTCGACGTCGGTGAGGCCCGCGGCGAACACCCAGAAACGCTCGAAGGGCTCGACGCAGGCGTCGAGGACCTTGACCACCAGCTCCACGTTGTCGGGGTCGAAGAACCAGAAGTAGGCGGAATCGTCGGTGATCCGGGCCGCCCCCGCCTCGCCGGCGTTGCCGGATCCGTCCCGCCACGACGCCGTGACGCGGAACCGTTCCCCCACCAGGCACCGTGCCGTGTCGTCGGCGCACGGCCCCGGGTCCGGGGCCAGCTCGAAGTTGGAGAGGAAGACGTCTTGCCCCGCCGCCACCGTGACGGGATCCCCCGCCAGCACGTCGCAGCCGTCGCCGGAGCAGGACACGCCCGGATACACCTGGTCGAGGAAGTCGTCGCCCCCCCGGGCCACCAGGCGATAGGTCCCGGGGGGGAGCCCGTCGATCTGGAAGAAGAACCCGCCTCGAATCGAGGCCAGGTAGCGCCCCGACCCGTCGTACACCTCGACCCGAGCCCCGGGAACCGTGCGGCTCCCACCGTCGGTGACCGTGCCGTTCAAGCGGCCGCCCTGGCTGAGGCCGATCTCCAGATCCGTGACCTTGGCCCCGAAGCCCACGGTGATCGGTTGCCCCCGGTCGAGGTCGCAGCCCACCTCCGGCGTGTCTTCGCTGAAATAGCAGGGAACGTCCGGATACAGCTCCTTCCCGTAGCTCGGGGCGAAGGGGTCCGAGTAGAAGGCCTCCACGGTCATGTAGTAGGTGCCCGGCGGCAACGACCGGGTGGCGGGGAAGCCGCCGTCGCACGGGAAGCCCCGGGCGCTCAGCACCAGGTCCGTCTTGGAACGCCAGAAATGGCGGTTGCAGAACAGGGGCTCGCCGCTGCCGTCGTCCTTCACCGCCAGGTTCACCGAGGCCAAGGGCTCCACCGCGAAATCCAGCCCGCCGGACTCCCGCCCCGCCTCGACCAACACCTCCTCCGCCGTCGCCAGGGTCGCGGGATCCAGGGACAGCTCGTCGAGGAAGGAGGCCGGCCGACCCGGCCAGACCTCAGGCCGATGGACTTCCGAGTCCGCCACCACGACGTAGCTCCCCGGGGCCAAGGGCGGCTCGAAAATCCCCTCGCTGTCCGTGCGCACCTCCCAGAGGATCGCGCCGTTTCGATCGGCGAACCGGACCCGCACGTCGAAGAGCGGCTCCGAGCTGAAGGCGTCCACGATGCGGCCCCGCACGGTCCCGGCGTCCTGGAGACGCACCTCCAGGTCCCCCAGATCCTCCCCTTCGGCGACCTGGAGCGGCTCCACTACGGAGGGATCGCAGCCGATGGAGAGGAGGCACGGACCCGCTCCGAGGAGATGGTCCGGCTCGTCGAAGTCGAAGCGGTCGGCTTCGAGGACGTAGCCCCCCGGGGCCAGCGGGCCCACCCGGAATTGCCCTTCACCGTCCACCTCTCCATACTCCGCGACCACGCGTCCGCGGGCGTCGTATACGTGGATCCACACGTCGGACTCGGGAAGGCCGGTGGCGTCGGCGACGACGCGGCCCGCCAGGTACCCTCCAGGTCGCAGGGCGAAGTCGACGCCGTCCACCGTGGTGTTCAGGGGAACCTCGATGGCCTGGGCAGAAGCGAGGTCGCAGGCCGAGTTGAATTGGAGCCCACTGAAGCCCAGGTGCTGGCAGACGACGTCCGGGTAGGCGAGGCCATACAGCCCCGGCACCTCGGCCGCGTACAGCACGTACGATCCGGGGGGCAGGGTCTCCGTGACATACCGCCCGCCCACGATCTCGACCTCTTGGATGACGCCGCCAAAAAACTCTTCGATCCGCGCGACCCGGATCTTCCCCGTAGGGACGACCTCCCCCGTCGCCCCGTTGCGCACCACCCCGGTGATGCGCCCATAGGGCTGCATGGCGAAATCGATACCCGCCGTCTCACCGTCCCCCACCGCGACGGGGGTGCCCACCGTCACGTCGCAGTCCCGGGGATCGCAGGAAAGGCCGTCGTACAGCACCAGGCTGTGGGTGCTGGCCTCGGCGAGGGCGAAGTAGGAACCGGGGTCCAGGAACGAAAGCGTGTACCTCCCCCCGTCGTCGGCCTGGGCGGTCCCCTCCAGCTGACCGTCGGCGTTCGAGACCAGGACGTACGCTCCCCGAACCGGCTGACCGGTGACGGCATCGAGGACGGTTCCCGAAATCGAGCCGGTCTGCCCCGCCGCCGGAGCACCGTGGACGACGGTCAGGGCCAAGAGCAAGGCCAGGGCGAAATGCGTCTTGATCATCGGTCCCCCTCCCCCCTTCGAAGCGCTGGTTTTCCAGAGTCTACGGTTCGGGGAAGGGGATTCCAAGGGAGGGGCGCTTCGGGCGATGGGGCTTGGCGTCTTCGAAGTCGACGGTATGTATGTCTACGGGTCGACCCGGGTCCGCCTGGTGACTCCGTTGCTCTTCGGGCGGCGAGTACTTGCGGATAGCGTCCATGGTGGTCCGCACTCCGAGGGCCAGCACGGCGATGCCCGCGAGGACCAAGAGGAGGGGAATCCAGGACGACAGCTTGCGGGCGTCGGACCTGTCGAGGAACACGGCGGCCACGGCTCCCCCGGTGCCGAGGGTCATGCCCAGCAGCAGCCAACCCGGCCCGACCACGAGGTCCGTGGTCGACCAGCCCCCCGTGAGGTCGTCCCCCGGCCGCCAGGTCGCCACCAGGGCGGAGACGACGGCGATCCAGACGACGGCCGGCGTCAGGGTGTACCGAACGAGGTGCCACCGGCTGTGGATCTTGTCCGGGTCCCGCCAGAGGAAGCGCAGGCGCGGATGCAGCCGCCCGGCGATGGAGATCGCCACGTACAGGCCGAGCAAGACCGCCGCCACCATGAGGAGGATCGGGGGGACCGCGCCTAGATCTTTCATGGTTCGTTCGGTGGGACGTGCGCTCTACCTATCTAAGCGTTCATCCACAGCCAACCTGGGAAGCGCACCAGCGGCTTGCCGGCGCGGGCGATGAGGATCTCCTCCCCGGCCACCGCCGCATCCACCAGGCGAGATAGATGGGTCTTGGCGTAGTGCAGGTTGACTTCGCGCATGCTTAAGCCTAGGTCAGCGGTTAGCTAAGCTCAAAATGGCGTGGGCGTCGATAATCATAGGGCGTCGGCCCAGCGTTCGTTGTGGGCTGGCACGACGCCCGCACGGACCCCCGCTGCTTCCAGGTCCTTCGATGTGGCGGAAAAGGTGGAGTGAGTCCGTCCTTCTTGGCAACAACCTGGAAGGAGAGGACCCATGCATCAGCCCAGCGCATCGAGACCCAGAACGCTTCTTCAGCTCGGGGCCATCCTGGCCGCCTTTCTACTGGTCGTTCCGCCGAGCTTCGGAGAAGGCGACCAAGACGACAGTGTCAAGAAAGACGGCAACGTCGAGCAAGAAAAGAAAGAAAAGAAAGACTTCAAGACCTGCGAGGCCCCCGATTTCGACGTGGTCTGGACGGGTTACGACAGCTTCAAGCTCGTCGCCACCGCGGACCCGCCCCAGACCTTCGTGGTGAGCCTCAAACACACCGAAGCGCCCGAAGGCAGGGAAGACCCCAACGACTGGAAGCTCAAAATCGGAAGCTCGGCGCCTTGTCCGCAGGATGTGGGCGGGGCTGTCGAGGATAGCGACATCGAGTTCTGCGTCCACGCGACCCCAGAGGGAACCTCCGCCCAGGTGGGGGTCGCGGCGCGGGGGCCCCTGCTCAAAGCCGGGGGTCTGCTCGGGTTCGGGTACGCGCCGCTCCCCGACGACATGGAAGACGTCGAGAAAGAGTGCCCCGCGCGGCTCGGACTCGGGCAGAACTCGACGATCAGGGTCCTGGACAAGCACTCCATCGGATTTGATCTCGGGTTCGTCTACAGCCTGGAGAACGGCAAGTCCTTCGCCTCGAACCCCGAGGCGGCGTTCTTCGCCCGCTCCCAGTGGCACGAGCGTTTCCTCGTTGGCATCGAGGCCCGCTACAGCGCCATCTCCGCGAGTGATGAGCCCGACGCCGCGGACGACGGGGGAATGGGCGGTGACGGCGGGGGCGAAGCCACGGCGGACGGCGGAGGCGAAGGCATGGCGGACGGTGGGGATGACGAGGATCCCACCTTCAACCCGTTCGAGAACGGAGACGAAGGGGTCCTGGAGGCGGACGTTTTCTTTTCGTTTGCTCCAGTGAAGAAGCTACCGCGACTCGGGATCGTCCTGGGCGCCGGTTTCTCGACCCTCCCCGGGGAGAACGACTTCACCGCCACCAAGTCCCGCCTCTTCGGCGGTCTGCGGCTCAACGTCGACGGCATCAACCACGGTAGGAAGGGAAGCGATCACTTCTCGAACGCCCGCGGCATCGCGCAGATCGACTACGCCGAGGATAAGCTCTTCGAGGCCGTCGTGCTCCGCGCGGCTTCGGAGGACGGCACCGTTCCGGCGGTCGTCAGCGACGAGTCGGAGCGGATTCGCTTGACCGGCGAAATCGAGCTACCCCCCCTCGGAAACAGCAAGATCCGACTCGTGATCCGGGGTCACGCGAGCCTGCCGACGAGCGGCGACGGTCCGGCCGACATCCGTCTTAGCGCCCTGGCGAGCTTCGATCCGCGAAATTGGTTCAAGGGTGTGGGTAGCTCCGGAAGCTGACCGAGTCCAGGGGCGGGTACGATTCGAGGGCCTCGCCCTCCTACAACCGCCCCTCGAACGACACCGTCTCCGCCTGGAACACCAGGTCCACCACGTAGCGCCGAAACCCAGGACGACGGCGTTTGGCAAGTCGTATCCGAGGCCGAGGTAGAAGTCGTCCGGCGAGCTGGAGAGCTCGGTCCCGAGCATCGCTATCCACTTACCTCCCTTGCGGTCGAACGGATCGACGCGGTCGCCGAGGTAGATGTTTTCTCTTCCGCGGCGGAGCAGCCGGGCCGGGGGACGGCGCCCGACGGCAGCTCGATGGGGCTTGGGGCCTGCTGGGCATCGTATCCGATCGGGGGATCGCCGCGTGGTAGCTTCCCAAGGCAGGCGGGATGCCCGTCCCCGTTGAGGACAAGCCCATGCGAGCCATCAAACTGAAAGCCCAGGTCACCCAGGATCGGATGCTCCATCTCGAGCTACCGGACGACGTCGCCCAGGGGCCGGCGGATGTCATCGTTCTCGTCGGTTCGGAGACCGAGTACGCCCAGGCACCTTCGGTCGCGGAGTTCCTCGATACCCAGGCGGTCGACCCTCGCTATGTGCGGACCCGAGAGGCCATCGACCGAGATCTGGCCGCGGAGCGTAACGCTTGGGATTGACGTCCCAGCAGGTCTCTCCTGCGGAGCCCCCCTAGAGCCGCCGCACCAACGAGACCCCCAGCAGGCCGAGCACGCGGTCGATGGCCGTGGCGTTGGTGAAGTTCTCGAGGCCCTCGTCGGCGGAGAACCTCGCCCAGAGGCCGCCCCACATGATCGCCAGGGGTCGATGCTGGTCGGCCGTGACCACCAGCTTGCCGCTGTCCCCCGGATCGCTGAACTCGGTGCTTGGATCGCCGACGATGAGATAGTCGCTCATCGAGCGGGTGGCGCCGTCCATGAAGTCGAACCCGACCGCCACCACTTCGCCCCGCTGCTCCCCCCGCCGGGCGCCGAGGCCCAGGACCTTCTCGCCGATCGGCCCCATGGTGGACGGGTCGAGGGGCAGCTCTTGCCCCAGCTCCACGAGGTCGATGCCGTCGCCGGCGGCGTTGATCACCGGGAGTCGAGGGTCGAGGAGGGCGGGGCGGAGGCCGGGGGCCAGGGTGCAGAAGCCGGCGTCGACGGTGAGCCGGGTCGCGACGCTCCCCGCGCCGAGGGGGGCGCCGTAGACGTCGGTCAGATCGAGGGTGGTCTCCGTTTTGTGGACGCGGCCGACGGGGCGGGCGCCGAAGTCGGGGTGGTAGAGGACGTTGCCCACGAAATCGCCGACGTGCTGGTTGGTCAAGAAACCCGTCAGCTGGCCGGCGCCGGTGCCGAGGCTGGCGAAGCAGGCCAGGGTGCCGCTGTCTTCGAAGCCGTCGGAGGTCCGATAGCCGAGCTGGGAGCCGGGCCCCAGGGTCGGGCCGGCCCCCCGCACCCGGTCCCGCAGGCGCAGGTTCACGCCTTCGATGGGGTCGGTGTCGATCAGCGAGGGGACCCGCGCCAGGGGACGGATCTCGTCGGTGCCCTCGGAATCGCGGAACGTGCGCTGCCAGACGTCGCGATCCGTCTCGATCGAGATCACGTCGGTGGGGCAGAAGAGGCCGGAGGGGCTTTCGAGTCGCCTGGGGACCACCTGCGTCGGTGGCAGCCAGGGCTCGGCGATCTTGCGGGCGACGAAGACGAGGATCGCCGGGTCGCCGTCCCGGTTCTTGAAGCCGAGGGCCGTGTTGGTGACGTTGTCGATCGAGTCGAGGAGAAAGCGGTTCGCCTCGCGGATTTCCGACAGCTGGCGCAGGTGGGTGGCCTTGGTTGGCATCGTCGTGCTCCTCCGGTCCGTGGCAGGGGGTCTTTGCAGGAAAGACGGACCCGGCCGCGGATTTCCGGTAGGGCCACCGTTCCCTTGACCGATGCGGGCCCCCTAAAACCGCCCCTCGAACGGCACCGTCCCAGAGCAAATGGGCAGCGTTCGGAGCACACAAACGCCTTCGCGGTGGTGGGGTGCCCTGAGCCACGGTCCGGAAGGGGGATCGGATATGATTTTTGTATACCTATGTCGTCGATGGTGGACAGCGGCCCGATGCGTCCGTACCGGCCCGAGAAGTGAGGGTGTCGGGCTGGAGGCGTGTCGGCTGGACGCGCGGGCTTCTCTGCGTCCTCGTATGCCTGGGATGCTCGGGTAGGCACCCCGCCGGGGACCCATCCCCGGATCGATTCGATGTCGCTAGCAACCTGCCGCGGTGGTTCGAGCCGCGGCTGGCGGACGTTCCCCACGGAAATTGCCCTCCCGGTGAAGACGGTCGCTGCGCTGCCGATGCGCCGGTGCGTGGGTCTCGGGCATCGCGGCCCGTGGGGTCCCCCCCACCCTCGACCCCGAGCCGCGGGGCCCACCGGGACGCGCTCGGGGGGATCGCGAAGACGGGGGATGCCCAAGCGGTCGCCGGCTCGGTGGCGACCCTGAGGCAGGCCCTCGACCGGGATCCGGGGAATGCCCTGCTCTGGAACGACCTGGCGGCGCTGCTGCTCGTCCACGGCCACGATCGGGGTTCGGCCTTCGACTGGATCGAGGCGTTGGAGGCCGCCGATCGGGCATTGATGCTCTCCCCGGGGCGTCCCGAGGCCGCTTTCAACCGGGCCCTCGCCCTGGAGACGGTGGGGCTTTTCGAGTCCGCCAGGGTCGCCTGGCTCGATATCGCGGATCGCGGGGCGGGCACGCCTTGGGCCACGGAGGCCCGCAGGCACGTGGTGCGCTGTTCGAAGCCGAGCCGTCGAGAGCGCTTCGGGGGGCTCGTGCCGCGGATCGAGGGGGCGTCCCGGTCTGGGGACCTGGCGACGGTGGTGCGGCTGGCCCGCCCCTTCCCCGCGGAGATGCACCTGCACACCCGCGACCGGATGCTCCGGCGCTGGGCCGAAGCGGCGGTCGCCGGAGATCCTCGGGCGGGGGAGCTCCTGGGGGCGGCTCGGACCGCCGCGGCGGCCGTCGCCGAACTGACCCAGGACCGACTCCTGGAGGACGCGCTGAGCCTGCCGGGTCTCGACGCGGGGGACGGCGTGGGGGTGGCGAAGGCCCACCTGGACCATGCAGAAGCGTTCGAGGCGGCGGAAGGTGGCGGCTGGGATTGTGCCGAGAGCCTCCCCAAGCTCCAGCGGAGCCGGAGGTCCTTCCATCTGGCGGGCAGTCCCTTCGCCGGCTGGACGGAGTTCTTCGAGGGAATTTGCCTGCAGCGGCGCAGCGGAGAGGTTGGCCGCAGGGCGCTCGAAGGCCTCGCGGAGCGGGTTCCTAAGGAGCGGTATCCGATGTTGGCCGGCCGTACCCGGTGGGTCCTGGGGATCGTCGAAGGCCGCTCCCAGCGTTTCGACGCGGCGTTTGCCCACTACGACGAGGCGCGGACCCTCCTGCGGCGGGCCTGGGGTGACGGGGGCCTGGCATCCCTCGATTTCCTGGAGGGGGAATCCCACGGGCTGGTGGGCCACCGGGAGGCGGAGTGGCGAAGCCGCCGGCGGAGTCTCGTGGGGCTGGCGCTGGCCGGTGACCGGCGCCGCCTGCACTCCGCGTTGGTGACGGGTGCCCTCTCCCTACAGCAGGACGGCCGGTCGACGGCGGCCCTGGCGGTGCTCGACGAGGCGGTGGTGAACGCCTCGGCGTGGGGGGACGTCTACGGCAGGACCTCGGCGCATTTCCGCCGCGGTGCCGTGCGGTCGGCCCTCGGCCTCGAAGGGGCGATCGAAGACTTTCGCCTCGCCCGTCGTGGGTCGGAGGGCCTCACGGACGGGGGTTTTCGCGAGCTGGTGCTCGCCGACCTGACCCTGGCGGAGGCGGAGGGGCGGCTGGCCGACGATCCCCTCGGCGCCGCGGAAGCGTTGCGGGGGGTGTGCGACCGGTATTTCGAGCTGGGAGACGAGGTCCACCTGGCGCGGGCCCTCGGTCTCCGGGGTGAGGCCCTCGGCCGCGGCGGCCAACCGGAGGCCGGCGTCGAGGCGTTGACGTCGGCCACGGAGCTGGCCCTGGAGGTGCTGGCGGCCCGCAAACAGGAGGCCGAGCCCCGCTTTGTGGTGAGGGCGGAACGGGCCTTCCGCGAGCTGGTGAGCCTCCACCTACGCCTCGGGAACCCCCGGCTGGCCCTCGAAGCTTCCGAGCAGTCCCGCCGGCTGCCGCCCTTGGGTTTGGGCCGGACGCCGGTCGACGAAACCATCGACCGCCTGGCCGCCGAAGGGGTCGTGGCCCTGGTGTTCCAGGATCTCGCGGCGTCCACGGTGGCGTTCCACATCGAGGGGGGCGGGGTCCGGGCCATAGAGCTGGAGAAGGGGCCGCAGGCTCTCGGGGCCCTCGCGAGGGGCGCGACGGAGGCGGTTCAAGGTGGACCCCAGGAGGCCCCCGCCAGGCTCGATGCGCTCTTCGCGGCGCTCCGCTTGGCCGACGCCCTGGACGCCGATGCCGGTGGCCGATTGGTGATCGTTCCAGACCGCAGCGTCAGGGCGGTGCCGTGGGCGGCCCTTCGGGATCCGGCGACGGGCCTCCACCTGGCGCAGCGCTGGGCGGTGGCCCTCTCACCGACCCTCGACCTGGCGAGCACCGAGAAGACCTTTTCGACGGATTCGATTCTGGCCTTGGGGGATCCCGAGCTCGACGGCGCCCGAGGTCCGCTGCCGTCGCTGACCGGCGCCCGGATCGAAGCGCGGCGGCTGGCGGAGGCCTATCCCGCGGCGACCCTGCTGGTCAGCGGCGAGGCGACCCGGGACCGCTTCCTCGCGGAGTGGACCGAGCATCCGGTGGTCCACGTGGCGGCCCACTCGACGGTGGATCCCCTGGCCCCCCACCGCTCCCTCCTTCACCTCGGCGGGGCGGACCTCGGGTCCTGGGATCTTCCGGAGGGCGACTCGGGTGTCAACCGATTGGTGGTCCTGTCGAGCTGCTCGTCCTCCCTGAGTGGGTCGTCCGTCGAGCGCGCCCCGGTGGGTCTTGGGGGGCTGTTCCTCTCCGCCGGGACGCCCACGGTCATCGCCACCCTCTGGCCGGTGGACGACTACCGGACGCTTCGATTCGCCGAGCTCCTCCACCGGGCTCTGCTCTCCGGCGTCCCCCCCGCCGACGCCGTCCGCCGGGCGCAGACCGCGATGCTGGCGTCCGGCGACCCGAATCTCGCCGCCCCCGAATCCTGGGCAGGCTTCCAGGTCTTCGGCGCCGGTTGGCCGACGGTATCGATGTTGGAGTGAAAACCCCCACCGGGGTCCGTCCACCGGGGCGAGCCCAAGCCGTCGGCCCGTGAACGCCGGCGTCGTGACGACTTCCAAGTCGAAGGAGGAGGACCGTGGCATTTGATTTCGAACTGAGTTTCACCGGCCTGATCGTGTTCTGTTTCCCGGATGATGGGCCCTCGAAGGGCCATGCCCTGTTGGTGAGAGACGAGGGGGACGGGCGTTCCACCGGCCATCGACCTGCTCTGGTCTACGACCATACGCAGCTCGACAGGTCGGTCCGTCCTGTCCCTGGGGACGCGCTGTACACCGGCCTCGACGGGAAGAGGTTCGGCGTCCACGAGTTGAGGAACGAGGTGGTGGAGATCCAGCCGGTGTTCCGTCGGGGATCCGAAAACCAAGCGCTGAACGTCGCCCGGGACCCCGACCACGGCATGCAGCTGACGGCGGTCCTTTCGGAGCTCGACGACGCGGTGGCGGATCCCGTGGGGGGCAACCTGGTCTCCGGGATCGATTCGAGGTGCCTCCAGCCGAGTCTCGCCAAGGACTCGCCGGCCATTGCCCGGCTAGATTTTTCCAAGGGCCGGTTGGCGGTCGAGGACACGCTCTCCGATGTGCATTTTCGCCGCGGTCCACAGCTCGTCCGCCAGAACCGGGAGCTCGCCCGAAAGGTCACCCTGACCCTGAGGAACCTGACCGGCCTAACCATCCGGTCCTCGCCGGGAGACTGGCGACTGGACTTCGACGGAAACCTCGGCCTCGATGAGGTCTGCGCCGTGTTGACGAACGAGGACCGGCAGGACTTCAGGGATACCGCCCCCGCCATCCCCCACTTCGGCCACCTCTACTCGGTCCTGGAGCAGCCTCCCGTTACTCCAGTCCTCGGCTACCGTAGCGCGAACCGCCCCGCAGGAGTTCTGGATCGAATCTGCCCATCGGCGACCTACGCCCTACCCTAGGAGGCCGTGCCATGCATGGAGAGCAACTCAAAGCCACTGACCGAAAGCTCATCGAACGTCTACGCCTGGACACTGCAAAAGGACTGCTCGAAGAGAGCTCCACCGACGCGGAGGTTGTGAAGCGCTACCTCGATTTCTTCGAGAGTTATGCATCGACCGCTCCGCCCCACCTGCGCCCTTGGCTGCTGCCCTCGGCGTCGTGGGAGGACCTGGTCGAGTCTGAGATTGGAGTTCAGACCGCCGCCGGTTACTTGCGCTGGACGGTGGCGCTGACGGCACACGGAGGTATCGCGGATCAGGCAGTTTTCGGTAGGCCGCCCGACTTTCCCGAGGTGGTGAGCCTCAACTTCAGCAACAGGATCCAAGGTAGCGGGGTCTTGCTCAGGGCGGATGTCGTGCTGACCGCCGCCCACGTCCTTGAAAAGGCGGGGGACGATCTCAAGGCCTGGGTCGGCGTCGAGAACAAGGAAGTCCCCTCAGAACAGAAGTATCCGGTGATCGAGCGCCGGGTCGCCGATGGATATGACAAGAACTATCCGTATCCCAACGACCTGGCTCTCCTGAGGCTGGAAAGGCCGACGGGCGTCACGGAGTTCCCCCAGCTGGCCTCGTCGACGGATATCGGCCAAGCCGGTGCCTGGCTCAGCGTTGGATTCGGAGAGATGAGCGACGGTGAGGTAGGCCTCCGCAACATCGCGCACCTCGGATCCGTGCTGAGGTTGGGGGACATGGGGATCGAGGCCGACCGGGACCTTCACCTGCAGGTCAACAGCTGCAATCTGGATTCCGGCGGCGGGCTCTACGTGAGCACGGACAATGGGTCTAGCCGCCTGGCGGGCATCACCTCCCGGGGCCTTCCGCCGGCGGACGCAGAGCTATGCACCACAGGGACGTACTACACCCGGCTCGACCATGGACCCTACGCGACGTGGATCGAGCAGACCCTCACCGCTTGGGGGGCGGCCTGACGGCAGGCCCGGATCGCCATTCGAGGGCGATCCGGGCCCCCTACAAACGCCCCTCGAACGACACCGTCTCCGCCTGGAAGACCAGGTCCACCACGTAGCCCGCCTGGCCGTTGCGGTGCTTCTCGATGAGGAGGTCGGCGCGGCCCTTGAGGCTGGGGTCGTCGCGGTGGCGGACCTCGGGGCGGTCGATCAGGGCGATGCCGTCGGCGTGCTGCTCGATCTCGCCGGAGTCGCGGAGGGCGTGCATGTTGGGGCGTTCCAAGCGACCCTGGGGTCTGCGTAGCTGGGAGAGCAGCACCACCGGGATCTGCAGCTCCATCGCCAGCCGCTTGAAACGCCGGGCCATCGCCCCCACTTCCAGGTTGCGGTTCTCGTGGCGGGCGCCGCTCCGCAGCAGCTGGAGGTAGTCGACGGCCACCAGATGGCAGGCGCCGGCGGCGTGGAGCTGGCGGGCGAGGCCGCAGATCCGCGACGGGGTGACGTCGTCGACGTCGTAGAGGTGCAGGGGGGCCGCACGGGTGCGGTCGGCGGTCTGGTAGAGGCGCTCCCACTGGGGGGATTCGAGGCAGCCGGAGCGGATGGCGGAGTAGGGCACCCGGCCCTCGGCGGCGAGGATGCGGGCGGCCATCTCGCGGTTGGCCATTTCGGCGCTCACCAGCAGGGCCCCCTTGCCGAGGGCGTGGGCGGCGTGCATGGCGAGGCCGTGGACGAGGGTGGATTTGCCCATCGACGGATAGCCGGCGACGACCCACAGCTCGCCGGGGCCGAGGCCCTGGGAGCGCACGTCCCAGGCCGAGAAGGGGGTGGCGACGCCGGGGAGGGAGGCGCCGTCGGGCCGGGGGGCATCGAGGGCTTCGAGCACGTCGTGGACCACCGCCGACCACGGCTCGGCCCCCCGCCGTTCGAGCTGGGAGCCGAGGGCGAGGGCGGCGTTTTCGAGGCGCTCGACGGCCTCCGCCGCCACCGAGGTCGTCTTGCGGGCCGCCGTCTCCCCGAAGGCCTCCCCCAGGTCGCCGGTGCGGCAGCCCCGGGCCACCCGCTCGCAGAGGTCGATGAGCCGGCGACGCAGGGCCCGCTCCTTGACGATCTCCACGTAGGTGCCCACCCGGCCGAGGTCCGGCAGATCGAGGTCGAGGCCGGCGAGGTAGGCCAGGCCGCCGCAGCGGTCGAAGGTGCCGTGGTCTTCGAGACGGCCCTGGACGGTGCGCAGGTCGAGGTCGGTCCCCTCGTCCCGCAGCTCCACCATGGCGCGGAAGAGGTCCCGGTGCCGTTCGAGGTAGAAATCCCCCTCGGCGAGGCGGGCGGTGACGGCGTCGAGCTTCTCTGGGGCCAGCAGCACCGCCGCCAGCACGGCCCGCTCGCACTCTTCGGAATGGGGCCGCTGGACGTTCATCGGTCCCCCCTCCGGCTCGATCCGCGGAACAGCACCACGAGGCCGTCCCGCAGGCGGTCGGCGACGGCGGCGCTGCGGTGGTAGAGGGTGCGCCGGCCGCGGAACAGGGCGGCGTTGGTGGTGACGATCACCGGCCGGCGGTGGGCCAGGCGATCGAGGAGCACGGGCTGCACCACCTCCCCGAAGCCCTTGGCGGAGACCCCGCGATCGACGTCGTCGAGCACCAGGAGGTCGAGTCCGCGGGCCCGGTCCATGGCGTCGCGGTCGCCGCCGAAGACCCGCGCCACGAGCCCCTCCCCGGTGGCGAAGCCCACCTCCCGGCCGTCGAGCCAGAAGCGCCACGCCAGCTCGGTGGCGAGGTAGCTCTTGCCGGTCCCCACGGCGCCGGTGAGCAGCAGCGATGCCCACCGCCGGCCCCGCCACTCGGCGAGGTCGACGGCGGCCTTTCCGGCGTGGTCGGTGGCGGGGTGGCGGGGCCACTCCCCGGGACCCTCAAAGGGGCTCAGGAGGTCCTCGGGCCAGCCCCGGGTGGCGAGGACGCCGGAGCGGCTCGCCGTCTCCGGCCGGCGGGGTTCGGGGGCGCGCTCGGTGACGGCCCGCAGGGCGCAGGGGAGGCACCGCGGCGGCGTCGGCGCATGACCCCGCATCGGCCGCTGGCAGGCGTCGCAGGTCCAGGCGGGGGGCGTCACGGCTCGGCCCCCAGGGCGTCGTCGAGGGCCGCGGCCCGGGCGGCGGTGGCCGGATCGAGGCCCACGTCCCCGTCGCCCCAACGGTGTTGGCCGTCGCCGCGGGGTCCGCTTCGGACGCGTCCCCCTCGACCCTCCTTGAGGGCGTTGCCGAGGGCCTTGAGGGCGTAGGTTTCCGGATCCCCGGCGCCGGCGAGGTCGAGGGCGGCGAGGTCGCGGCAGAGCCACCACAGGGGCGGGTCGTCGACCTGGGCGTCGTCGGGGGGCGCCGGCAGCGGCGCCTTGCGGTAGCGGCCCAGCAAACCCATGAAGGCACCGACCTTGGTGAGGGCGCCGCCGGCGTCTTCGAAGACGGCGCCGATGGCCCGGGCCGCCGCCTGCTGCGGGGTCAGCTTCCGATTCCCTCCGGTGGCCTTCCCGCGCGCGGAGGGATCTTCAGATCCCTCTGATCTCTGATCTCTGATGATGCCGCATGACCGCGGGGGGGCATCCGCCATGGCATCCGGCAAGGCATCCCCGAAGCCTTCCCCGTACCCCGCCACGAACTCGGAAACGTCTTGGAAATAGAGCACTTGCGTGTCGCACCTGGGGATGAGCTCGAGGAGGCCCCCCCACGATTTGACGACGTTCAGGGACGACGGGGGAGACCATTCGAGGTATCGGCACAGGGCGAGGAAGGGTGCGTCGTCGTCGTCGAGGACGAACCCGGCGTCGATCAGCTGCCGGAACGCTTCGAGGACGGCATCCCGCTCGATCTCCGGGTCCGTCTTGCACAGCTCCCCCGCCAGTCCCTCGGGGGTATGGCGCATGCAGCCCATGGAGGTCATCTGCGGATGGGTGTGGAGGTGCAGCAGCAGGTACCGCGCCAGCAGCGGCAGGCGGCGGAATGCGGGGTCGTTGTGGATGTCCATCGGCACTTTGCGCCAGCGGGTGGTCTTGGCCATAGGGGTTCTCCTCGGGTTCAACGGTGGGATGGGGGGCGGCGTCGGCCCCGTGGGCGGGGTTTCGGAACAGCGGACGGCCGGCGGGCCCGGCGCAGGACGGCGATCACCGCCTTGGGGCGGAGCCGCGCGCCGCGTCGGCTGGCGCCGGCACGTCCGCGACTGGGGAAGAGGGGCCGGGGGGCGCCCCACAGGCGGGCGGCCTCCAGGTAGTCCAGCAGGGCGACGGCGGCGGCCCGGTCGAGGCGGATCCAGGCGTCGTCCCGGTAGTGGACGGTGAGGGCGCCGCTGCGGGGATCCTGGTGGATCTGACGGGCGTCGAGGGAGGCGAGCACGGAGCTCGTCAGCTCCGGCCAGCGGGCTAGCTCCGAGAGGGCTCGGTTGCGCAGGCCGGTGTGGGTCCAGGGAACGGCGCCGGGCCGGGTCATCGCCGGCCCTCCGTCTCCAAAGGATCCAGGGTCATGGGGAACCTCCTTTCCGGGCGACGTCGCCCAACGGGCGCCCCTCGACCGTCCCGCGGAGACGTAGGGAGCAGGCATCGGCTTTCATTTCGCAGTAATGCGTCCATGGACCCAGGCTAAGCGTTAATGGATTTAGTGTCAAAAATAATTATTGCCGCCTGAGCTTAATCGCATGGCGCTGAAGGAAACTTTCGCCTTGCCAAGACGAAGACCGGGGGTCTACACTCGGGGCACGATGTCCCTCCGACCCGAGCACATGGGCCGCGGCCTGTCCCTCCTCCTCCGCCGCCGGGGCCTCACCCAAACCGAAGCCATCCGCCGCGCGCGGGCCCTCGGGGCGCGGATCAGCGCGCCGACCCTCTCCAACTGGGTCAACGGCGAGGCGGAGCCCAAGAGCTACAACCTGCTCACCCTCCTCCAGGCCATCGGCGCCGACCTCTGCGACCTCCAAGGCGCCATGGAGGACGTCGCCCGCGAGCACCCCCCCCGCCCCCGGGAGGTCACCGCCGTCATCGAGAACCTGCGGCACCGGGTGGAGGGGGACCCGGAGTCCCGCCGCGCCCTGCGGGGAATCCTCGACACCCTAGGTCAGCAGACCGACGCCCTGAAGGACCTCTCGGCCCGCCTCGACGCCCTGGAGTCGAACCGCGGCAAGGCCAGCGCCGTCGGCGAGTGACGGCTCCGTAGCGCGTGATGGAGACGGAGCGCTTGGGCGCGCGGGGGACCTGGATCGAGCGATTTCGAAGGTTGCTCGATCGGATTGACGGCGAAGGCCCGAACGATCCCAGATTCGCGGTGGTCCTTGCCGAGAGGGCCGTCGACATCGCTCGGAAAGCACCCGCCGAGGTGTCGACGGAAGCGGTCTGGCGAGCCTTGGCGATCTACGGCGGGGCGCTCCGCTTCGCTGAGCGATTCGTCGAATCCAAGGCCGCCGCCCTGGCCAGCTGGTCGGCTCTACACGCCGGCCGCCCCGTCTCCAGAGCTGACGAGGCGGAGCTCTGCGGTCGGCTGGCTTTTCTGCTCAGGGACCTGCGGGAGTGCGAAGAGGCGAAGGTCATGGCCGACCGGAAGGTGCAACTCGCCCAGTCGCCGCAGGAGAAGGCGAAGGCGCTCCTGGATCTCTGCCTCGTGCTCTGGGATGCCGGCGACGCGGATTGGGCGTCCATTCGCGAGAACGGACGTCGCGCCTTGGCCCTGCTCGATCCCGTTCAGGAACCCGCCTACTACCGAGCCGCTCTTCAGATGGTCTTGGTTGGCTCAGCGGAAGATGAGACTTTCGCTGAGGCCGGGCTTGAAGCACTCCTCAGGCAGTACTGCAAGGAAGAGACCGCTCAGCCGGGATCCTACGGATATGCCAACCAGCTGTGGATCGTCGGGTTGGTCACCCGTCGTTTGGGTCAAGCCGACCAGGCTCGTGGAGCGTTCCAAGAGGCTCAAAGCATCTTCTTATCTCTGAGCAACCATGTTCGCGCCGCCGTGGTGACAATGGAGCTCGCGATTCTTGAGCTGGAGTCGGGCAGAAACGCCGAGGTGCTTCGACTGGCTGGGGAACTATTCCCATTCTTCCAGGCTGTCCGGCATCGAAGCCGCGAAGCGTGGGCAAGTCTGGCCTTGTTCTGTCAAGCAGCCTTAGAAGGCAGACTGACTGCCGGAGCTGCAAAGCAGTACAAGGCCAGTTTCCTGAGGCAGGCTAGCCGTGAGGGTCAGTAACCGGCAGGATCTCGTCATCCGGACTGATCGGCGGCGGGTCCGCCGCGACGGTCGGGGTCACCCATTCGGTCACCCACTCGACCAGCTCATTCCACATCGACTGCACGGCCCTGTCGTCGGCCGCGGCCGGTAGGGCGACCGTCGCGAGGGCGACGACGATGGCGATGGCGGATAGCAGCTTTCGGTTCATCTCCTACTCCCATGGTTCGGCCCCGGCGACATTGCCGGGGTCCCGGCTCGTCGCGGATCGTTTTTGTGCATCCGGATCTTTATAACAGAGATTCCTCTGGAAATCGGGGGCTGGTCCAGATGCTTTCTCGATCCGCTCGCCTATAGTTATCGCTAAAGGTGCCGTGAAGGCCAGAGGGTTGGCGCTTTGAGGCATTCTCCGGAACCCCGAAGGGGTTCCATATCGCAGCCCAGGGTCCGCGCGCAGCGCGGCACCCTGGGTCGTCAGGGGAGGGCTCCGCGTCGACGGCTGACTTCGACGCCGCTTGGGATCGGCGCGGGCCGAGATAGTAGGATCCAACCCGCGAATCCCATCCCCGAGGAGGGCCCGCCGTGGACGATCCGATCCCCCCTACCGACGCGTTACCGAGCCGCTGGTTCACCTGGACCGACACCCGCTTCGGCCTGCTCAACTTCCAGCGGGAAGACCACCTCGCCGCGCTGACGGAGCGGCTCCTCGATCCGCGTCCGCCGGCGGTGGTGGTGCTTTCGGGCGAGCGGGGCATCGGGCGGGGGTACCTGTGCGAGGCGGCGGCGGAGCGGGTGCGGGACGCCGGGCGGCGGGTGGCGGTGTGGCACCTCGACCTGGCGGGTTTCGAGCCGGCGACGCCCCAGCCCCTGGTGGGCTACCTGGAGCACCTGCTGGAGGAGGGGGAGCGCCGGGGCCGGGCCGTGGGGGACGGGGTTCGGAAGCTGCTGGTGGATTTCGGGGTGGAGTTCGGCGCGGCACTCACGGATCCGGCCTCTGGCTTGGGTGCGGTGGCGATGTCGCTGTACCTGCAGTTCCACGACCGCCCCGCCGTCGAGCGGCTGGCAAAGACGTGGAGCCGGCCCCAGGGCGGAGGGCCGCCCCGCCGCCGGCCGGTGGAGGCGCTGCACCGCTTCGTGTCGGCCCTAGCGGAGGAGGCGCTGCTGCTCGTCCACGTGGTGGACAGCGCCGAGGTGCCCTTCGACGTGCGGCGGTGGCTGATCCGTGAAGCTGAGCCGGGTCGGGTGCTGGTGGCCTTCGGCTGCGGGCCCCACGCGTCCCTCGACGACGTCGCCCCCGGCGTGGCCCTCGGCGGCCCGCCACTCCGGCTCGACCCAGCGCCCCTCGACGTCCACGGGCTCCAGGACATCCTCGACCGTCGCTTCGCCCCCCACGCCCTGCCGGCGGAGCTGGCCCCGGCCCTCCTCCGCTACTCCGGGGGCTGGCCCGCCCTGCTCGCCAGCGCGGCGGCGGACCTGATGGCGGCGGAGTGCCTGCGGCGGGACGACCAGGACGTGTGGCACCTGCCGGAGGGGACGACGTCGCCGGCCTTCGTAGAGGTCGTCTCCAGCGCCCTCTTCGACGAGGTCGACGCCGAGCTGGCCCGCCTCGAAGACGCCGACCTGCGGGGCCGCGTATCCCGCTTCCTCGTGCTGGCGGCCCTCTGCGGCCGCTACGTGCCCCTGGCCCTGCCCTTCGCCTGCATGGGGCTGACGAAGGACCAGGGGAACGACGTCATCGACTGGCTCGACGAGGTGCTGGCGGAGCAGCTCGGCTGGATGCACGACATGGGCTTCGGCCACCGAATCTTCCGCGGCTTCAACGTCTACAGCTTCGCCCACCCCGTGCTCCCCCACGCCATCCTCGCGAGGCTGGCGGCGTCGGAATACCAGCGGGCCGGCGAGGCGGTGACCCTGCTGCGCTTCCTGGAGCACCAGAACGTCCGCGTGGCGGAGCGGGCCATGGCGCGGATGTTCCTGTCCATCGCCGAGCACCTCGACCCGAAGGACCGGGAGCCCTACGAGCGAAGCCTCGAATGGTGGATCAGCCTCGACGGCGTAGACGCCCTGCGCGGCGCGCTGCGGGAGGACCTCCAATCCGGTCGCCTGGATCCCGAGCTGCTCTGGCGCGTCGCCGAAGGGGCGGAGTCGTGGCGGGCCCTGCCGCGCCTGGCGCTGCTGGACGCCTACGGGGAGGCGGTGCTCATGGAGAGCTCCGCCGAGGACGAGGGGCCTCGGCTGTCGCCGGACCGCTGGTTCGGATTCCATTCCCTGCGGGCCCGCCTACTCGTCTTGGGTACCGGCAGATACGCGGAAGGCCTGGCGGAGGTCGAGCGGGCCCTGGCGTTGGCGGAGGGGGACGAGGTACGCACCTCCCATTCCCTCTGGCTGAGGGGTATGGCCCGTCAAAGCCTCGGGGACTACGACGCCGCCCGGTCCGATCTGGAGGAGGCGCTCGCCATCTGCGAAGGCCTCTACGTGGGGCCGAACCATTCGACCTTGAGCATCCAGGTGGCCCTGGCCCGAACCCTCCACGCCCAAAAGGATTACGAGGGAGCGCGGGAGCTGGAAACCCGAGTGCTGGACACCAGTCGACGACTCCTGGGGCCGGAGCACCCCGACACCCTGAGGGTCCAAGCGAACCTGGTGGCGAATCTGAGCGCCTTGGGGGAAAACGCCGACGCCCGAGAGCTCGCGGTGGAGACGCTGGAGGCCTTCACACGGGTCCTGGGGCCCGAACACCCCGACACGATCACCGTTCTGGAGGGGTTGGCGGGAACCCTCTTCGGAGGGGGGGATCCCCAAGGCGCGCGGGACCTGATGGAGCCGGCACTGCGGGCGCAGCAGCGGCTCTTGGGTCCAGACCATCCAAGAACGCTGTTGGCACAGGCAAACCTGGCGGAAGTCTTCCTCGCCCAGGGGGCGCTGGAGGAAGCGCGGGAGCTGGCGGAGGAGACCCTAGCCACTGTGGAACGGGTTCTCGGATCGGAGCATCCCAACGCCCAGGAAGTCTCCGTCCTCTTGGAAAAGATTTCGGCCGCGGAGCGAGAAGCCTCCGAGGAGAACTAGCCGGTCCCCTCCGGAACCCCAAAGGGGTTCCATAGCAAAGCCCAGGGTCCGCGCGCAGCGCGGCACCCTGGGCAGTTTGGACAGGTGTCTCCACCAAGAGGAAGAGACCTAACCGCTACTCCACATCCCCCAACTCCGGGGGCCGGCACGACCCCGGCCCCTCCACCCTCGACGCCCGCATCACCAGGGCGGCGTCCAGGGTGACGGCGTCGGCGAGGACGTAGGCGGCGCCGCCGTGGACCATCCTCGGGACCCCCAGGGCGTCCAGCTCGTCGTCGTCCAAACCCAGGGCCTCGGCCGCTTCCCCTTCGGGGTAGGCGGCGCAGAAACACTGGGCCTGGACCAGGAGGTCCTCCGCGTCCTCCACCGTGGGGGGACGCCGCAGTCGACGGGCGCCGCCGTCGAACTGGAGGGACGGGAGCAGAGCGTCCCGCAGGGGGACGTCGGGGGCGGGGCCGAGGCCGCCGCGGTAGTAGACCATCGGGGGTTGGACGCGTTCGGGCTTCATGGTGCGGTCCTTTCAGTTGGGCAGCGCTTCGGCCACCGGTGCTGGGGTCCGTCCACGGGGGACGGGGGAGGGGGCGGAGGACGGGGAGCGTGCCCCGCCCCTGCTCTGGAATTGGATCGCGACCAGCGCCCCGGCACCTAATCCGACGATGGCGGATGTGGGTATATAAGTCCAACTATGTAAACACTTAGGGTAAAACCGGGATCGCCAACATAGGATCCCTGGGGGTAACAATGTGAGTCCCGTCGCGAAGCCCCCTCGCTTCCCATTCGCCGGCGGTTCTGGCACCCTTCGGGTCGATGCTGTTTCGACTCGTCATCCTCGACGGCGGCCCCGAGGCTGGTCGCGAGAGCTCCCACACCCTCGCCGCCGGGGAGACGGTGGTGGGCAGCGGCGAAGGCTGCGGAGTGCGCCTGGGGCATCCGGCGGTGTCGCGGCGGCACGCCTCGTTCAACGTGGACGGCGACGGCGTCACCCTCGAAGACCTGGGATCGAGCAACGGCACCTTCGAAGGGGGGCGTCGGGTGGTGGGCACCGTAGCCCTGACGCCGCCGGCGGAGCTCGCCTTCGGCCCGGTGTCGGCCCGCCTCGAACCCCTCGACCCGGGGGACGCGGAGCCGGCGCGGGTGCTGCTGGGGGCGGACGGGCCCGACCCCGACAGCGGCACCGGCGGCACCGCCACCACCATCCAGAGCGCCTCCCTACAGCGGCTGTGGACCGCCGGCCTGCCCTCGTGGATCGACGCCCTGGAGGAGGGCCTCGGCGCCGTCACCGTGGCCCAGCGGGTGGGCGCTTCCCTCGTCGAGACCCTGCCCCTCGTGTCCCTCGTTCTGCGGCGACCCCACACCGAAGGGGAGCTGTTCCGCGCTGGACCTGGGAAGCACGACGGGGTGGACGACGACGACGGCGAGACGGATGTGGAGGGCGGCCGGATCGACGTGGCGGGGCGGACGGTCCACGCCGTCGCCCGCTTTGCCCATCCGGTCCAGGCCCGGGCCTACCGCCCGGTGGTGGAGAGCGGGGTTCGGGTCGTCGACCTGGCGTCACGGACCCCCGGGCCCCCGAGCGCCGGTCCCGAAGCTCCCCGTGGCGAGTTACCGGACGCGCCGGCCCCCCTGCCGGAGCCGGCGACCGTCGTGCCCGAGGTGCGGCGGATCTACGCCGACGCCGCCCGCATCGCGGCGGGGGACGTCAGCGTGCTGATCACCGGCGAGTCGGGGACCGGCAAGGAGGTGCTGGCCCGCTACCTCCACCGCGCGTCCCCCCGCCGGGGGAAGCCGTTCGTCGCCCTCAACTGCGCCGCCCTGCCCCGGGATCTGCTGGAAGCGGAGCTCTTCGGCATCGAGGACGGCGTCGCCACCGGCGTCCAGCAGCGGGCCGGCTGCTTCGAGCGGGCCGACGGGGGGACCCTTTTCCTCGACGAGATCGGCGACATGGGGGCCGAGACCCAGGCCCGAATCCTGCGGGTCCTGCAGGAGGGGGAGGTCTTCCGCCTCGGCGCCCGGGCCCCCCGCTCCGCCGACGTGCGGGTCCTCGCCGCCACCAACCGGGACGTCGACGCCCTGCTGGCGGACGGCGGTTTCCGCACCGACCTCTACCACCGCATCGCCGACTGGCGGGTGGAGCTGCCCCCCCTGCGCCACCGCCGGGGGGACATCGTCAACCTCGCCGTCCACTTCCTGGAGGCCGCCGCCCGCAAGCGGGGAGTCGGCGCCGCCGGCCTCTCGAAGCGGGCGGCGGCGCTGCTCCTGCGCTACCCCTGGCCCGGCAACGTGCGCCAGCTCGAACGGGAGATCGCCCGCGCCGTCCTCTTCCTGGAACCTGGGGAGCTGCTGCAGAGCCGGCACCTGCAGGAGGCGGTGCGTCGCGGACCCGAGCCGGGGGACGACGGGGCGGGGCGGACCCTGCGGCAGCGCCTCCAGTTGGCGGAGCGGGCCGCCCTGAAGGACGAGATCCGCCGCCAGGGGGGCGACGTGCGGGCCGCCGCCGAGGTCCTCGACATGGGTCGCTCCACCCTCTACCGCCGCATCCGGGAGCTGGGGCTCGACGACGACGGTGAGGACTAGGGCGCGTGAACGCATCGACCTCCCGCCGAACTGTCTCTGGGGTAGATACTCTGTTGGTTGTCAAACTGGTTTAGGCGGAAACGCCCGCGGGCGAGAACTTCTCTCCGTCGAAATCCTCGCCGTGTCGGAGCATGCCGTGCATCGCATGCAGGAGCTTCCTCATGACCGCCACTTTCGCCTGCATCTTTGCTTTCCCGCGGCCCACAAGACGCTCATAGAAGGCCTGCACGCTGGGCTCGAATTGGGCCGCCGTATGGGCCGGCATGTACAGCGCCGCCCGAAGGTAGCGGTTGCCTTGCTTCGAGATCCGAGGCTGGCGATGCACCGACGTTCCCGACTCATGGTGTCGAGGGTCCAAGCCGGCGTGAGCCACCCACTGACGCGGGGTCATGTCTTTGGGCAACACGCTGAGCTCCCCCAGGATCTTCACGGCGCTCGTCGTCGCCAC
>JBCDIS010000045.1:0-44760 GCA_038748685.1 Acidobacteriota bacterium
ACGGCGATTTCGGCCTTGCTCACGCTTCCATCAGCGACGCCAAGCACGAGATCAACCAGATCGTCTTCCTGAGCTTCGACACGCTGGCCGTTGATCCAGAGGAAGGCCAAGCTCGCGGCGAGCGCTATCCGCTTGTTGCCATCGACGAACGGATGATTCTTCGCCAAGTGGAAAAGGTAGGCAGCCGCCATTGCGAAGAGATCTTCGTGTAAGTGTTCGCCTTCGAAGGTCGCTGCTGGCATGGCCACGGCGGAAGACAAGAGGCCCAGATCGCGAAGGCCAGGCATTCCACCGTATCGTCGAATCTGATCCTCGTGTAATGCGAGGACCTCGTCGAGATCGAGGAAGCTCGGCACGCTACTCCGCCAGTCGACGGAAGACGCTGGCGTACTGTTCGTGGATCTCTCGCATTCCGGTTCGCAGCATCTCAGTACGCTCGTCCGTGCGCACGGGGGTGATCACGATGACGTCTCCATCCGTCGAGACTTCGAGAGGGGTATCTGGCTTGATGCCCGTAGCCTCGAGGATTGGTCGATCGATAACCAGAGCGAGGCTGTTGCCCGTTTTCGTTAGCTTTTTGACCACTTGCGAAACCTCCGTCCGTACAGACTACGCCAATCGTACGAACGCGTCTAGGGTCTCCGTGAGGTGCCCTCCTGACAGGGTTCAATTTGGTGAGGCGTCATGAACGTCGCTCATCGTCGCTACAACCTGGAGGCCCAGCTCCAGACAGGTTGTGGCCACCGGCCACAAGTCAAACGCTGCACTCATAGACACACCCTTCGGTCGTTGCGCCGCGCGCGGAGCGGCACAGGCCCTAGAGGATCCTCTCCCCCATGGCCGAGCACAGCAGGCCGATCGCCAGCTCGGCGGTGCGGTTGCTGTGGTCGAGGATGGGATTGACCTCCACCAGGTCCATGGAGCCGATCTTTTCCGACTCGGCGAGGATCTCCATCAGCAGATGGGCTTCGCGGTAGCGCAGCCCACCGGCGACGGGGGTGCCGACGCCGGGGGCCTCGCTGGGATCTAGGGCGTCGAGATCGAGGCTGACGTGGAGGCGCTTGCGGTGCTGTAGGCGCTTTAGGGCCTCCCGGGCGACGGTGGCCATGCCACGCTCGTCGATCTCGCGCATGGTGTAGACCCCCGCGCCGCTGGCGCGGAGCAGGTCCTTTTCCTTGGCGTCGAGGTCGCGGATGCCGATCAGCATGACGTCGCGGGGATCCACCTTGGCGCCCGGGCGGCCCAGGTTGACCAGCTCGGGTGCCCCCAGACCGGTGAGGGCCGCCAGGGGCATGCCGTGGATATTGCCGCTGGGGGAGGTCTCGGGGGTGTTGAAGTCGCCGTGGGCGTCGACCCAGAGCACGCCGATCGGCTCTTCGTGGGAGGCCGCCCCCACGGTACCCACGGCGACGGAATGGTCGCCGCCGAGGAAAACCGGCAGGTCGCCGGCCCGGATGGCCTCCACCCCGCGGCTGTAGACCTGCCCGCAGACCTCGGCCACCTGCTCCAGGAAGCTCATGCCGCCTTCCTCCGGCAGGGTGTCCCGCACCGGCACGGTGACGTCGCCGCCGTCGTCCACCCGATAGCCCAGGGCCCCCAGACGTCGCTTCAGGCCGGCGTATCGAATGGCTCCCGGGCCCATGTCGACGCCCCGGCGGGCCTGGCCGAGGTCCATGGGAATTCCGAGGATGGAGAGGGTCTTCATGGGTTCGATCTCCGTGGGTTGGGGATGGGGCCGCCGGTGGAGCGCGGCCATCTTAGCCAGGAACGCGTCGGACGCAAGCCCAATCCCCAACTCAGAACTCAGCACCCTTGACGGATTCAATCCCACATGTGACCATATAGTCACATTATGAGCGATGACGATGCGGTCTGGCGGGCGCTGGCGGATCCGACACGCAGGCGGATCCTCGACCGGCTGCGCGCCGGGCCGCTGACCACCGGCGCCCTCGCGGACCTGTTTCCGGTGAGCCGGTACGCCGTCATGAAGCACCTGAAAGTGCTGGTCGACGCTGATCTGGTCCTGATCGAGCGCCGCGGCCGCGAGCGCTACAACCGCCTCAACGCGGTGCCGATCCGCGCCATCTACCGGCGTTGGATACGGCCCTTCGAGGAAACCTCCGCGGACCGCCTGCTGCGTCTCAAGGAACACCTGGAATCCGATCGCTCCGACCCCGAAAACCCTGCGAACGACCCGTCAGGAGACGACCCATGACCGAAACCGCAAACGCCACCGGCACCCCCAACTCCGCCCACGTCGCCTCCCTGAAGGTCGCGATCCGCATCGCCGCCACCCCCGAAGCGGTCTGGCAGGCCCTCACCACCGACCTCGCGAAGTGGTGGCCCCGCTCCTTCTACTGCGGTTCGTCGAGCCGACCGGACGCCTCGGCAACCATTCTCCTCGAACCGTGGCCCGGCGGCAGGATGTGGGAGGACTGGGGCAACGGCGAGGGCCTGCTCTGGGGAACGATCCAGACCGTGGTGATCGGCCAGCGGCTGGACTTCGTCGGCCACACCGCCCCGGCTTGGGGCGGCCCGTCGACCCTCTGCGGCTCCTACACCCTCGAAGCCGACGGCGACGGGACCCGGGTCCAGCTGGACGAGGCCTCCTTCGGCCACATCCCGGAAACGGACATGGCCAACAAGACCACCGGCTGGAACTTTCTACTCGGGAATCTCAAGGCCCACCTCGAAGGCACCGAGCCCCCCGCCTGGCCGGAGGGCTAGCCACTGGGCACGGGGCCACAGCCCCGACGTTCAAGCCCGGTCCCGATGAAGGTCTTGGAGCTGGGCCTCAAGGTTTGGGGCGTAGCAGGACGCAGGCGCTGCCGATGAGAGCCAGGGCCAGCAGCGCGAGGCCCGTCGGCGTCACCGCGGGGACGTCGACGACGAAGGCCGGGCAGTCGTCGGGGGTCGCGGGGGCGGTGAGGAACGGCAGCCACTGGACGACACCGCTGCCGCCGGCGAGGCCATCGCTCACCAGGTCGCCGGTGCCGGCTGGATTCCCGGGATGGGTCGGCCCGTCGGGTGCGCCCCAGTAGTTACCTTGGGCCTCGACCGTATTGGCGGTCAAAAGCTCGAAACCGCTCGGCCCGTTGCCGGCGAAGTCCGAACAGCTCACCCGAAAGCTCCCGCCGTCCCGCAGCACCGCGACCATCGACGCCTCCGTGTTGTCGAGCGTGCGCGAGGTTTCGATGGTGATGCGCTGCGGAGGAGAACCTTCGCCGAAAGGCCCGGCGGGCGCGGTAGGCCCGGCGGGCGAGGTAGACCCGACGAACCCCGCAAGATCGGCGGGCAGCTTCGGATCGAGCCACGCTTCCGGCGGCTGGACACCGAGGGCGGAAAGCCCGTCGATCAGGCGAGACGGGCCGCTGGTGGACACCTCCAAGAAGAACCATCCGGTCTCATTCGATTCCGCGCGGCTATCCGTCACGTCGAGATCCTCGGCGTTCAGGAAGACGAATCCAGCTCCGGAGGCGAGGTTTCCGTTGCCCGGCCCGTTCAGCACAGCGGAGACCCGGTCCACGGCGGCCCGGGCTCCGCCCATCAGAATCCCCGAGGTGTTGTTCGACGCGTCCGAGTCGCGGAGCCGCGCGTCTTGGGCGGCGCCCACCGTGATTCCGACCACGTGGCCGGATGCGGTCACCCACGAGGCGTCCGCCAGCTCGACGGCATCGAGGGTGAAGCCCATGGAACCGTTGTTGGTCGCGGTGATCTGGGTCGCGGTGGCTAGGGTCGCGGTGGCGAAGACCCCGCCTTCGGTGTTGTCCACGGCCGTCACGCCCGCCACGTCGACCGCAGCAAAACGGGAATCCTGCAGGCCGGCAAGAACGAAACCCGTCCCCATGTTTCTGTTCGAGACGATACCGCTGGCCGTGGCCGTGGCCGTATCGCCCTCCGCGGCGACGGCACCCAAACCCCCGTCGAGGTTGTCGGCGATGTTGGCGTCCGCGATCGCAATTTGGTCGGAGACGAAGATCAGCCCGCCGGACCCGCCGTTGCGCTCTGAAGTGAGCTGCTCTATCCCCACGCTCTCCCCACCTACGGTCAGGCCGTCGCCCCCGTTGTCGGTGATGGTGATCTGATTCAAAGTCACTACGCCGCCGACCAGGATTCCGCCCTGGCTAGCGTTGTTCCGCAGGGTCAAGTTCGTCGCCGTGACCGTAGAGAACTGGCTGGTGGGGTCGGCGTTGATACCGAAGAGCCCTCGGCCGGCGTTGTTGCTCGAAACCACGTTGGTCAGGTCCGAGCTGCCCCCTGGGGCCGAAGGAAAAACCAGCCAGCCGTCGTCGCCGTTGGCTTCCGACCGGGAGTCGAGGATCGTCGCCGACGCCGCTACGATGGCGAATCCGGCGCCGTCGTTGCGCTCGGCGAGGGAACCCGAGACGATCACCAGGCCGGCCTGGCTCGCGAGGTTGAAGCCGGCATTGCGGTTCAGCACAGCGGTCGAGTCCACAACCTCGACGGTGCCGGTGGCGTTCGCAACCACAGCACCGTTGCCCATCGGCGAGCCGCTGGCGTCGACACCCCGTAGGAGGACGCCGGCGCCGCCGCCGGTGAGGAAGATTCCGTTGAGATCCGGCGAGCGAACCGCCAGGCCGTCGAGGGTCAGGGGCGCGGGGAAACCGGTGGCGGTGATGGCATCGCCGGTGCCCGGGCCCGACGGAGCTCCGGGATCGACCGTCGCGCCGGGCGACGTCTGGCCGCCGGCGTCGACCGAGACGATCGCCAGCTCGCCGGGGGCGCCCCCCGGAAGCGCGGAGCCCATGTTGCCCAGATCGACGCTCTCCGCGTAGGTGCCGGGGAAGACGAAGACCTGGGCCGGCGCCGGGCCGGCGTTGGCGACGGCGTCGGCGAGGGATGTGAAACAGGGCAAGTTGCCGGCGCATAGTCCGGCGGGATCGGCCCAGGTGATCGGTTCCGCCGCGGCCGGCGCGACGGATACGGTGGAGATGGCGGTGTAGAGAACGACGCGGGACAAATGACGCATGCCGACAGGCTAGACCGCAGCGATCCGAGGCGGTATCGCATGATCATGCGACCACCCCGGGAGAAAGACGCCGATGGAAGAAGCCTTCAGGGGAGGAGACCGCTGCGCAGCGCTTTCGACACGGCCGCCGACCGCGAGCGCACGTGCAGCTTGTCGTAGATGCTGCGCACGTGGCTGCGGACCGTGTTGATGCTGATACCGAGGCGCTCGGCGCTGCTCTGGTAGGTGTAGCCCTCGGCGAACAGTCCGAGCAAACGCAGCTCCTGGGGCGTCAGGTCCAGGTCGTCGCGGGGCGGCGGCGCCACCTTTCGGAAGAGCTCGATCACTTTGCGGGCGATCCGCGAAGACATCGGTGCGCCCCCCGCCCGGGCCTCCCGCAGGGCTGTCAGCAGACGGTCCGGCGGGGTGTCTTTGAGGAGGTAGCCGCAGGCGCCGTTGCACAAGGAAACAAAGACCGGGTCCTCGTCGGCGTGGACGGTGAACATCACCACCTCCGGGGGCGATTCGAGGGCCCGCAGCACGCCGACCCCTTCCGGGCCGGGGGTCCCGGGCAGGTCGACGTCGAGCAGGACGACATCGGCGGGCGCCCTCTCGAGGCCGCGGCGGGCGGCGTCGACGGTGCCGTAGGCGCCGCTCAAGGCGAAGCCCGGCGCGCCTTCGATCAACATCCGCAGACTTCCGCGGAGCAGCCGATCGTCGTCGACCACGGCGACACGTAGTTTCTCGGTTTTCACGGTCCCTCCATTCGATCGCAGAGCAGTTGATCGCAGATCGGGACGCCGCGCCACCGCATGTTCATGCGAGGGGCACCTCGAACCGGACCTCGGTTCCGGTGTCTCCATCCCGACGCCCACCGATCTCCAAACCGCCGCCGAGGGCGTCGATGCGGGACGCCATGTTCTCCAGGCCATGGCCCCGACGTCGACCTGAGGTCGGGTCGAAACCGCGCCCGTCGTCGCGGACGCTACCCCTGAGGGTCCGACCGTCGAGGCGGAGCAGAAGCTCGACGCGGCGGGCGCCGGCGTGCCGCTGGACGTTGTGCATCGCCTCCTTGAACACCAGGAGGAGATGTTGACGTTGCTCCTCGCGCAGCCGAACCCGTTGCGCCCGCTCCGACCGGGGCGCATCGAGGGACCAGGCGATGCCAGCCGGCTCGAGCAACTCGCCGGCCGTTTCCCTTATCCGTACCGCGAAGCTCGCCAAATCGTCGAACCGCGGATCGAGGGACCAGACGATCTCCCGGGCCCGGCCGGTCAACCGGCGGGCGGTCACGCCGATCTGTTCGAGCATTTCGGGCAACTCGGTCCCGGCCGAGGATGGGGGAAGACGGCCGTGGGCGGCCTCGGAGAGCAGCGAGATCCGCGACAGGCTGGCCCCCAAGTCGTCGTGGAGATCGGCGGCGATGCGGGTCCGGATGCGCTCGACGGCGAGGGCGCGGCGCAGCCGCGTTCGGTGGACGGCGACGAGCCCGGCGGCGAAGGTGGCCGCGACCAAGACGAGGAACCAGCCGCGGCGCCAGAACGGCTGACCGACGACGACGGTCAGCACCGCGGGCTCCCCTTCCTCCGGATCTTCGGCGGCGGTCAGCTGCAGCCGATGCTCACCCGGGCCGAGGTCGGCCAGCGCCAAGCTGCGGCTGGCGCTGGGATAGCTCCAATCACCGCCATGGATCCGGTAGCGGTAGCGGATGGGCGCGTCGGCCGAGGCGCCGACGGCGAAATAGCCCACATCGACGCGGTGGCGACCGGGCGCCAGGCGGATCGGGCCGACCCGGCGGTGGCCGACCACCGAAAGGGGTACCGCGCGCCCGTCGATGCTCAGGCTGGCGATGCGAGCCTCCGGCGGGACCGACCGGACCGCCGAATCGCGGCGCGGCACCAGGCGGGACAGTCCGCCCCACGTGCCGAACCACAGGTTACCGTCAAGGTCCGCGCGGGCGGCGGTGATCTCGAGCTGGGCCAGGCCGTGGGCCGTGGTGAACGACCTGATCTGACCGGTTTCGGGGTCGAGCCGGTCGATGCCCCGCACGCCGCCGATGTAGATGCGACCCCAGCGATCGGCAACCAGGCAACGCGCGACATCGCTCGCCAGCCCGTCGTCGCGCCCATAGCGGTGCCAGCCGGAGATCCGTCCATCGACCGGGGCGAGGCGGTAGACGCCGTCGCCGTGGGTGGCGACCCACAGTCGCCCCTCGACGTCCAGCATCAGGTCCCAAATCGCCGCGCCGGCCACCAGGCCGGTGGGCGAAAATCGGTGGCCGTCGCCGACCAGCAGGGTGCTGACTAGTAGGGTGCCGTCGCTCCACCCCACCCACAGACGACCGTCGTCGTCGTCGAGGAGCACCGTCGGGCCTCCGGTGGGCGGCAAGCCGTGCGCGGGGCCGACGACCTCGAACCGGCCGGTGGCGGCGTCGTGGCGCGCCAACGCACCCGTATGGCCGGCCCCGGTCATGGCCCACAGGTTGCCGGCGGCGTCTTCGTAGGTCACGCGCACGGAGTCCGAGGGCAGGCCCTCCTTGACGCCAAAGCGTCTGGGCCGGAAGCGCTGCAAATTCTCGAACCGGTCGGTGGCGGCGAAGCGAAAAAGACCTTGGCCCGTGGCCAGCCACCAGCTGCCGTCCCGGGTCTGGCGCGCCTGCACGGGGCCGTGTCGCAGCAGCTGTCGGACCTCGGGGGGATAGGCCGGCGAGACGCCCGTGAACCGCGCTCCGACGCTGGCCTCCGGGCGTCGGCGGGAGAGTCCACCGCGGGCGTCCGCACCGACGACCAAGCGGCCGCGGCGGTCCGTCGTGAGGGAGCTGACCGAGGCGTGCGACATTCCGTCGCCCGTTCCGAAGGTCACCAGGCCGTCCCGCTGCCAGCGGATGGCGCCGCCGATGTCGGTCCCCAGCCAGAGGTTGCCGGCGCGGTCCGTGGTCATCCCGTTGACCGTCTCATCCCGGAGCCCCTCCGTCACGGAGTAGGCCCGCGTCAACCCGCCGTCGAGCGCGAACAGGGTACCCACCGCGCCGACCCAAAGGATGCCGGCCGGATCCTCGTACAGGGCGCGCACCGTGCGGCGCTCGTCGTTGACTTCCCCCGGATGGGGCCTGACCGATGGGGACTCCGCCGTGGACGCGGTGGCGAGGATCCCCAGCCCGCGCTCGAAGCCGACGTAGAGCGTTTCGCCGTTGCGGGTCAGCAGCAGGCAGAGTACCTCCCCCCATTGCGGGGGCACCTCAACGGGGCGGGGCAAGGCGCCCGGTGGAATCGCGATGAGACCCGCCGCACCGCCGGCCCAGACCGTGCCGTCGTCGCCCCGGACGAGGGCGCGGATCGGACCCGCGGTAAGGTCCGCGTCGAGGGGAACCGCCTGGATCCAACCGTCCTCCAGCGAGCCGGCGAAGAGGCCGTCGTCGCAGCCCATCCACAGCCCGCCGTCGCCGCCTTGACCGAGGGTGTGAACCGGCTGATCAGCGCAGCCCCCTCGCACCGCGAGGTGGGTGAACCGTCCCCGTTCGTCCACGGGCCATGCTCCTGCGTCAAGGGCGTAGATACCGCGGTCGGTGGCGGCGAGATAGCGTCCGCCGACGATCAACAGGTCGTGGACGCGCGCTTCCGGAAGCCCGTCCGCGGGTCCGAACGGGGTCATCGCCACACCGTCGAAGCGGGCCAGGCCGACAGCGGTGCAAAACCAAAGCAGACCGTACCCGTCCCGCACGGCGCAGCGCACGTGGTCGTGGCCAAGCCCGTCCTCGGAGCCGAATGCCGCCACCGGCACCCGCTCACCACGTAGGGGTGCGGCGAAGACGCCCACCAGGAGCAGCGACGCGACAACGCGGGGGATCCACATGACCCCAGATTGTAGAGGCACTACCCTTCGACCTGGCTGAGGCCGGCCAACCCAACTAGACTCGTCCCGGGCTGGATTCGATCACCGGCGCCGCTGCCACCGGTGCGAACGAGATGAACGAGGAGTAGGAGTGGCCGAAGCGGATCTCTATGGACCGATCAAGGCGTTCCTGGAAACCCAGGGCTACGGGGTCAAGGGCGAGATCGGGCGCTGCGACGTGGTGGCGGTGCGGGGTGAAGGGGAGACCGTGGTGGTCGAGCTGAAGGAACGGCTGACCCTGGCCCTGGTTCTGCAGGCGGTCGACCGGATGACGGTGTCGGATACCGTCTACGTCGCCTTCCGGGTGGGCAAGGGGCAAAGCGCGACCTGGCGTAGTCGCCGGAAACAGGTGCTCGCCCTGGCGCGGAGGCTCGGTCTGGGGATCCTGACCGTCTCTTCCCTCGACAGGGTGGAGCCGGTGCTCGATCCCGGGCCCTATCGCCCCCGGAGCAATTCCCAGCGACGGACCCGCCTGCTGAAGGAGTTCGCCGAGCGGGTTGGGGATCCGGAGGCCGGGGGCTCGGCCTCCCAGAAACGGCTGACGTCCTACAGGCAGGACGCCCTACGCTGCGCCCGGGACCTGGACTCGAACGGCGTCTCGAAAGTCAGCGTCCTCCGCGACCGGACGGGGGTGGCGCGGGCCGGCGCGATTCTCCGCGACAACCACTACGGCTGGTTCGAGCGGGTCTCCCGGGGCCACTACGAGCTCTCGCCGAGGGGACGACGGGAGCTGGACGATTGGCCTTGATCCTCCGCCCCTAAGACGTCGGGCGGCAGGGCGATCTGCACCTCCACGCCCCCTTCCGCCAGACCCAGCGCCCGAATCTCCCCCCGGTGGGCCTCCACCGCCCGGCGGGCGATGGCGAGGCCCAGACCGAAGCCGGCGGACCCGCGCCCCCGGCGGAAGGGCTCGAAGAGGGTTGCCAGGGCCTCGTCGTCGAGCCCCTCGCCTCCGTTTTCCGGGCCCGGATTGCGCACGCGGAGCAGGATCCCGCCGGACCCATCAGGCGCGGGCGATTCGAGCCGGATCTCGATGGCGCCGACTCCCCCCGCGTGCTGGAGCGCGTTGCGCACGACGTTCTCGACGGCTCGGTGCAGCAGCTCGGCGTTGCCCTGAACGATGAGCTCCGCCGCCTCGGGGATCCGGAGCACGACGTCGATCCCCACCGCGTCGGCCTCGAAGGCCACGTCGTCGCGAATCACCCGCAGCAGCTCGGCGAGGTCGAAATAGTCTTCGAAGTCCACGCCCCCCGCGGTTTGGGAGGCGGCGTCCTCGAGCCGGGCCAGGGTCAGCACCTCGCCGATCAGCCCGTCCAGCCGCCCGGCCTCTTTATCGATTCTGTCCAATGCCTCACCGAGTCGGTCGGGCCGGCGGCGGGCAAGGTCCGTCGCCACCCCCAGGCGGGCCAGCGGCGAGCGGATCTCGTGGGACACGTCGTGGAGAAGCTGACGCTGGGCGCCGATCGAGCGGGCCAAGCGGCGGGCCATGGCTTCGAAATGGCGGCCGAGATCGCCGATCTCGTCGCGGCGGCGGGTGATGCTCGGGTCCACCTCGATCCCCTCGTCGCCGTCGGTCATGGCTTCGAAGGCCGATTCGAGGGCGGCGATCGGCCGAACCCAGCCCGCGGTGAGTCCGGCCGCGAGCAGCAGGCCCACCATCGCGAAGACGATCCCCAGGAGCCAGGGCCATTCCAGGAGCCAGCGCGCCGGCGATCGGTCCGCCGGCCCTTCGCCGTCGGGATAGAAGACCACGTACTCGACGCCGCTGAGGGCACGCACCCACTTCACGGGGGCCGGCCCCTCCCGGTCCACCGCCCGCGCCCGCGCCACCTCCAGGGTGGCCGGATCCAGGTCGCGGCCGAGCACCTCGCGGCCCTCCCCGTCGACCGCGTAGGGCGGCTTCCCCTGGCGCCAGGTCTCCGCCATTCGCCGAAACACCTCCTCGCCCCCCGACCGCAGGTTGGCCACGCCCATCTGCACGCCGACCCTCGACGGCAGCCCCTGGCTCACCGCCGAGCGCGGCAGGAATTCGGTGCGCGAATCGAGGGCGAGGGCGCCGAAGAGCGCCAGGCTGAGGAGCGCCCAGGCCAAAAAGTAGCCGCCGAGGATCTTCCAGAAGAGCCGCATTACTCGGGATCGGCCACGAGCTGGTAGCCCAGGCCGCGGACGGTCTGAATCGGCGAGCGCCCGTCGGCGAGCTCCCCCAGCTTGCCGCGCAGGTGGCTCAGGTGCACGTCGATGCTGCGGTCGTAGCGGGTGAGCTTGCGGCCCAGGGCCCGCTCCGACAGCTCCTCCTTCGAAACCACCCGCCCCACCTGGCGGGCGAGCTGTTCGAGGATGTTCAGCTCCGTGCTGGTGAGGTCGAGCACGGTGCCCCGCCAGGTGGCACGCCGGGCGGCGGGCTCCACCTTCAGGGCCCCGGTACACAGGGCGCCGCCGGTACCCCTGGGGCCGGGGTCCGAAACCCGGCGCAGGATCGCCCGCAGACGGGCCACCAGCTCCCGCGGAGTGCAGGGCTTGGTGACGTAGTCGTCGGCCCCCAGCTCGAGTCCGACAATGCGATCGATGTCGTCGCCGCGGGCGGTGAGCATAAGGATGGGCACGTCGCTCGACTGGCGGACCTGGCGCAGGGTTTCCACGCCCCCCATGCCCGGCATCATGACGTCGAGCACCACGATATCGGGCGCCCCCTCGGCCACCGCGGCCGCACCGCTCTCGCCGTCGAAGGCCAGGGCGACTTCGAAGCCTTCCGATTCGAGCACCTCCCGGTGGAGGGCGCAGAGCTCGATGTCGTCGTCGATCAGAAGTACTTTCGGCATGTCCCTAGGGTAGGACCTTTTCAAAGTTCAGGGGGTAACGTTTTCGTTTCTTTCCGGACCTTTACCAGATTTTACGTCGGCATAACCCCATCTAGCGCGGGTCCTCCATAGCCTGGGTTCGGCACAGCGCTTCGCCCGAAGCAAGGCGAAACGCGCAAGCCCACAACCACTGAGGACGACGCGCCATGCTCGATAACAAGTACGAACGAATAGCCGGATCCGCACCGCGCGGCCTGACCCCGCCAGCCAGGACCCTGCCAGCCAGGACCCTGCCAGCCAAGACCCTGCTAGCCGCGGTCCTCGTCGCCGCGCTCTTGGGACTGGGCTGCAGCGGCGGGACGCTGCCCCAAGCCGGGGCACCCCCCGTGACCGTACCCGACGCCTGGAACGGCGCCGAGACGGACACGCAACCCACCGAAGCCGAGCTAGCCTCCTGGTGGAGCCAGCTCGGGGACCCCGTCCTCGACGCCCTCGTGGAGCGCACGCTCGCGGGCAACGTGGATCTGGAGACCGCTGTCGCCCGCGTAGCGGAAGCCCGCGCCCGCCGCGGCCTGGCCAAGAGCGACCTCGGTCCTTCGATCACGGCCAACCCGACCGCCGCCCGCACCGACCCCCTGGGGGACACCGGGCGGTCGAACGACAGCTTTTCCGCCGGCCTGGACGTGGCCTGGGAAGCCGACCTCTTCGGTTCCAAACAGCTGTCGTTGGCGGCCAGCCGGGCGGACCTGGGGGCCGAGATCGACAACCTCCGCGCCGCCCACGTTTCGCTGGTGGCCGAGACCGCGGTCGCCTACACAGACCTGCGGGTGGCCGAAGCCCGACTGCAGGTGATCGACGAGACCCTGGAGAGCCGCGAGGAGACCTCCCGCCTCACCGACTGGCGGGAGCAGGCCGGCCTGGCGTCCCGCCTCGAGGTCAGCCAGGCCGAGAGCAACCTGGAGCTGGCCCGGGCCGGAAGGCCGGCCACCGAGAGGATCGCCACCGACGCCCGGCTGCGCCTGAGCCTGCTGGCGGGCCTTCCGCCGGGCTCCCTCGACCCTCTTCTCTCCTCTAGCGGGGGGCTGTCTTCCGGCGGGGGGCTCTCCTCCAGCAGCAGCGGGACATCGAAGTCCAGCGCCCCGATCCCCACCCCACCTGAGACCCTGGCCGTGGGAATTCCCGCCGACACACTGCGCCAGCGCCCGGACGTCCGGGCGGCGGAATGGCGGATCGAGGCGGCGGCGGCCAGGCTGGGGGTGGCCGAGAGGGGGCGCTACCCCACGCTGCGGTTCTCCGGGTCGATCGAAGCCAGATCCTCCGACCTGGACGACTTGCTGGACATCGATTCCCTCGTCGCCGATCTCTTCGCCGGGCTCACGGCACCCATTTTCGAGTCGGGCCGAATCGAGCAGAACATCCTGATCCAGACGGCCCAGTGGGACCAGGCCGTGCTGGCCTACCGCGGAACCGTTCTCCAGGCCCTCTCGGAGGTCGAGCAGGCCCTCGCCGCCTTCCACACCTCGGAGGAACGCATCGCCTTCCTCGGGGAAGCGACCCGAGCCGCGCAGGAGGCCGCCGACCTCGCCGAACAGCGGTACGCCGCCGGCCTCGTCGACCTGCTTTCCGTGCTCGAAACCCAGCGGACCGTCTTCACCACAAGGGAGCAGCTCGCGATCGCCCAGGGCGAGCTCGCCAATGCCTTTTCCAATCTCTACCGAGCGCTCGGCGGCGGCTGGCAGAGCCAGGTCGCGCCAGACGAAGGAGAAACCCATGCCTGACCACAACCTCGACCCTGAAGAGATCGGCGCGCTGCTCTCGTCCCGTCGCCGCGGGCGCAAGGGCCCCGTGGCCGTCCTGCTCCTCGTATGCCTCGGCGTCGCGGCCGTCCTGCTCGCCCGTCCGATGGGCCCCGACGACCGCCGATATGAGACCGTCGAAGTCGAGCGTCGGGATCTCGTCGCCACCGTCTCGGCCACGGGCCAGCTGGGCCCCACCGACCAGGTCGACGTGGGTAGCGAGATTTCCGGCATCGTGTCCGACGTTCTGGTCGACACCAACGATCGGATCCTGCGGGGTCAGACCCTGGCCCGGATCGACACCACCAAGCTGGAGCAGCAGGCGGAGCGCAGCCGGGCCGCGCTGCTGTCGGCGGAGGCGGCCCTCGCCCAGAACCGGGCCACCCGCGACGAAGCCGAGGCCAACCTCGCTCGCCTCGAAGAGGTGCACGCCCTCTCCGACGGCCGGGTCCCCTCCAGGGCGGAGCTCGACGCGGCCCGCGCCGCCCGGCTGAGGGCCGACGCGGCGGTGAAGGTGGCGAAGGCGGGGGTGGCCGAGTCGAAGGCCAGCCTGTCGGCCGCCGAGATCGATCTCGAGAAGAGCGTCATCCGCTCCCCCATCGACGGCATCGTGCTGGATCGGAAGGTGGAGCCGGGGCAGACCGTGGCGGCGTCCTTCCAGGCCCCGATTCTCTTCACCCTGGGCCAGGACCTGCGCCGCATGGATCTCACGGTTTACGTGTCGGAGGCCGACGTGGGGAGGGTCGAGGAGGGGCAAGTGGCCTCGTTCACCGTCGACGCCTGGCCCGAGGCCGAGTTCGAGGCGCGGGTGCGCAGGGTCAGCTTCGGTTCGCAGACGATCGAGAACGTGGTCAGCTACGAGGCGGAGCTCGAGGTGGCGAACGACGACCTGAAGCTCCGCCCCGGCATGACCGCCACCGCCTCGATTCGGGTGGCGGAGCGGAGCTCGGTGCTCGTGGTCTCGAACGCCGCCCTGCGCTTCCGTCCTCCGGCGGAGCAGAAACGCCCCGGCGGGTTCTCCCTGCTGCCGCAGCCACCGCGGCCGGCCAACGTCGCCGCCGAGGACGGGGAATCGGTGTACGTCCAGGGCCAGGAGGGCCTCGTCCGCGTGCCCGTGGTCACGGGCCTGGGGGACGGCCGCCGAACCGAGGTGGCCGGCGACGGCCTCGCCCCGGGCAAGGCGGTGGTGGTCGGCTTCGTGGAGGATCCGTCATGACACACCGCCACCCACTGTTGGAGCTGCGCGGCGTGACCAAGACCTACGGCACCGGCGGCGCCGCCTTCCGCGCCCTGCGGGGGGTCGACCTGACGATCGAGAGCGGCGAGTTCGTCGCCATCATGGGTGCCAGCGGTTCGGGGAAATCGACGCTCATGAACATCCTGGGCTGCCTCGACCGGCCCACGGACGGCCAGTACCTCCTGGGAGGACGGGCGGTGGAAGGGCTTTCGAAGGAGGAGCGAGCCCTCCTCCGCCGGCACTTCCTCGGCTTCGTGTTCCAGGGCTTCAACCTGCTGGCCCGCACCAGCGCCCTCGAGAACGTGGAGCTCCCCCTGCTCTACCGCGGCCTGCCCCGCAGCGAGCGCAGGGCCAAGGCGCGCCGGGCCCTCGACGCCGTCGGCCTCCTGCCGTGGGAAAAGCATGCCCCCAACGAGCTGTCCGGCGGACAGCAGCAGCGGGTGGCGGTGGCGCGCGCCATGGCCGCCGATCCCCAGGTGCTCTTCGCCGACGAGCCGACGGGCAACCTGGACTCCAAGGTCAGCCAGGAGGTCATCCAGCTGATCACCGATCTCAACCGGGAAAAGGGGATGACGGTGGTCATGGTGACCCACGAAAGCGAGATGGCGGCCCACGCGCGGCGCATCGTGACCGTTCACGACGGCCTCATCGCGTCCGACGTCTCCAATGCCCCCAGGGGCCGGAACGAGGAGGTGGCGTGATGCTGTGGAACGCTCTGGATATCGCCCTGCGGGAGATCCGCCGCAACCTCCTGCGCGGCTTCCTCACCGTCCTCGGCGTGGTGATCGGCGTGGCCGCGGTGGTGACCATGGTCACCCTCGGCCGCGGGGCCACCGAGTCGGTGACTTCCCAGGTGGAAAGCCTGGGCAGCAATCTGGTGCTGGCGGTTCCAGGCCTGGGGCTGGGCCCCGGCGGCAGCTCCGCCCCCGGTTTCCAGATGTCGGACGTCACGTCGATCGCCGAGGGGGTCGCCGGCGTGCGGGCCGCCGCGCCGGTCCGCAACCTGGGGGTGAAAGCCGTGTACCTCCAGGAGGACCTGTCGACCCAGGCCGTGGGCACCACCCCGGAGTATTTCTCCGTGGCCGGCTGGACCTTGGCCGAGGGCCGCTCCTTCACCGCGGCGGAATACCTCGGCGCCCGCCCGGTCTGCGTCCTCGGCGCGACCCTGGTGGACGAGCTCTTCGGCCCCCAAGATCCCGTCGGCGCCCGCGTCCGCCTCAAGGGGCTTTCGTGCGAGGTCGTGGGCACCCTCGAGGGCAAAGGTCAAGGGGCCATGGGCCAGGACCAGGACAGCGTGGTGGTGCTGCCCCTCACCACGCTCCAGCGGCGCCTGGCGGGTCGTTTGGGCAGCAACGACGTCGACCGAATCATGATCTCGGCGGGGGACGGCACTTCCGCCGACCGCGTCGTCGGCGAGGTGACCCAGATCCTGCGCGACCGGAGGGGCATCCGTGACGGCGAGGACGACGACTTCAGCGTCCTCGACACCAAGCAGATCGCCGATGCCCTGGGCTCCACCACCCGAATCCTCACCCTGCTCCTCGGCGCCGTGGCAGCCATCAGCCTGCTGGTCGGCGGCATCGGCATCATGAACATCATGCTGGTCTCCGTGACCGAGCGAACCCGTGAGATCGGCATCCGCATGTCGATCGGCGCCCTGCCGCGGGAGGTGCTGCTCCAATTCCTGGTGGAGGCCCTCGTGCTGTCCCTCGTCGGCGGCCTGGTGGGGCTCCTCCTCGCCCTGGGGGGTAGCTACGCCCTGGCCCAGGCCATGGGCATCCCGTTCGCGGTGGATCCGGGAATCAACCTCCTCGCCTTCCTCTTCTCGGCGGCCGTCGGCGTGATCTTCGGATTCACCCCCGCCCGCCGCGCCGCCCAGCTCGACCCCATCGACGCCCTGCGCTTCGAATGAGCCGGGCCCGGCTCCGAACAGCCGAACCGGCATCGAAACCCACAAGGAGAAACCAACCATGCACATAGCGAGATGTCTTACGATCTTTGCCCTCTCGGCGGCGCTGTCCGTCGGCTCCGTCGCCGCTCAGGTTCCGCCTGAGGGCGTCTCTGCGCCCCGGGCTTCCGCCCACCGGGGCACGGACGACCAGCCGGTCGAACCGGCGCTGTCCGGACGATGGCGGCTGGCGGAAACCGCCGACGAGGAGCAGGAACGCCTTCGGGCCGTGGACAGGGCGATCCAGCGGTTTCCCTCCCTGGTGCAGTCCCGCGCCCGCGCGCGACTCGTGGAGCGCACGTCCCCTCCCCCGGCCCTGGAGATCGAGATCGAAGGCACGCGGCTACTGCTCAGCGGCGACAGCCGGGTGGAGCTCGATCTCGGCGGGCCGCCGGTGGAGGTCTCCGGAGAACGGGGGAAGGCGCGGATGAGCGCCCGCATGGAACAAGACTCCCTCGAGATCAAAGCCCAGGGCGGCCGGGGAGGACGCACGACGACCTACGACGCCGACGGCGATCGCCTCACGGTGAGGACCCACCTCCGGGGGGAACGGCTGCCCGAAGCGGTGAGCTACACCACCACCTACGCCCGATCGAGATAGGTCTGGGAGTGGCAGGAGTCGGGGGGTCGCTCGCACGGCGGTAGCCCCAGGGTAGCTGCGACGCTGACCTAGTCCCTCGCATGGAAGCGTACCGAGTTTCAGGGACCAGGCCCGGCAACCTGTCGGGGTCGCCGGGCCTGGCCGGTCAAGGGCACAAAGCCCGAGAGGGCCCGAAAGCGGAATCACCCTAGAGGGGATCGCCGCCGCCTCCGCTGCAGAAAAGGCCAATGCAGTAAACGCCGGAGTATCTCCAGACCCAGGTTCCCCAAGTGCCATGCTGGGGTCCGCACGTTTCTTTGATCTCCCGAAGTTTCCCATTGGAACAGCAATAGGAGGTTTGGATGTAGCGGACCTGTCCCAAGTTGTAGCAAGGCTGGACAGAGTAGGTGCCGGGGTCGCTCTTTTCCATAGAGTCCCTGTTTTCCATAGAGGCGCTCGTCGCTGCCAAAGAGAAGGGCGGAATCCAGGCGTCCGCTACCCTAGCTTTCGCTGGTGTAAAGGCTCGGCAGGACTCTTCTTCGGTGACTTCGGCGGACTCGGTGGCCAAGAGGGGACTACCGACGAGGCAGGCCAACGTGAGGAAGGATGCGACGAAAATCCGATGCATGGCGTTTCCTTTCTAAGGGGTAAATCGGGACAGATCACGAAATCCCTAGCTGGGACCGAGGGGGGCAGATCTCTATGTTCCTCCTTTCTTTACTTTGCCAAGTTAACGGCGGGAACCTTCTTTCTAGAAGCCCACACGACCGAGGCGCGAAGCAAGGAACTGGCGTCCCTACAGGCAAAAAAGAAAGCACCGGTTCACACGCTGTCTCGAACGCGGAGAGAGACCAGGCATCACACGACGCACGGGACTCGGCTCTATCGGGCCAAGCAACGGGACATCCTGAGACGACCCGCGAGCTTAGGAACTAGGTGTCTATATTAGCCGGTGTTGGAAGGTGCCATCGGGGATGGCCGCAGAGTCGCTGAAGATCCCCGGGCTCAGCCCATGGACGACGACGCTGGCGTCGAGGACGACGCTCATCCCGCGCGATCGGACGCCATGAGCTCGGCCGGATCTGGGAAAGCGCCGCCGGCCAACCTGTCGCGAAGCGCCGAACCCTTCGACGGGGAGCTCGCTATTTGGGGTCCGTGATCCACCGAGGCTCGAGGAGCAGGCTCAGGCCCTCCAAGACCTGGTAGAGCCGTTCGGCGGCCAGAGTACCGATGCGCTCGGTGAGCTCCGACTTGTCAACGGTCGAGATCTGCGAGATGTTGACAACGCTCGCCTTCGGAAGGTTAGCTTCGCCTGCATCGAGCAGGACGTTGCCAGGTGCCTTGGCCCATTTCAGACTCGAGGTGAGGGAGCAGACCACAGTGGTGGCGATCGCGCTGGCGTTGAATACATCGTTCTGCACGACGACGTGGGGATGCCGCGGAGCAGGACCCGATCCGGAGGCGGGTCCGAAATCGACCCAGTAGACGTCCCCCTGGCGAATCACCACTCTCCCTCGAGGCGCCGCCGAAGTCCGGCTCGATGGCGTCGGCGCAACTCACGCTGTGCCTCGTGGGCCTCGGTTTCGATCCCGTGTACACGGTTGAGCTGGCTCAGCATCTGCCGATTCTCGTGCCGCTCGACGAGCTCCTCGGCGGCGCGGGCCAAGAGCCGGCTTCGAGGAACGTCAAGTTCCGAAGCCAACTGGTCGACTCGTTCAAGCAGAGCCTTGTCGAGGGAGATCGCGGTCTTGACGGCTGGCATGGGTAGCTCCAGGGGAATCTTGACTCCTGTAGGCCTCAGTACTCATCTTCCTACCGAAGGTATACCAAGCTTCGTACGACTGGTACCCATCAACCTGGAACTAGGGTGATCGGCTACCAACAAGACCCCTTTCCGCTCCAGAGCTCCCCTACTTCTTGCCCATCCCACGAACGTCCACCACCTTCTGCAGCGTTCCGCCGTGGGATCTACAGGCGTGGGTCGTCGTGACGTACTCGACCCGCCCGTCTTCGCGGTCAGCGCATTGACCGGCAACCTCGTCGTCACGGTCGGCCGGACCGTAGACCGTCATCCGCAGGGTGCCGTCTGCGAATGCGCTCTGGTCGGCGGCATAGAACTTCAGATGAACCTCGGGGTTGTTCAGGTCGGGCACGGCCCTCTCGGACCAGACATGGCACGCCGCGCCCACGGGGAGGTCGAACGTCGTCTCCCAGAGATTCGTGTTCAGCGACTGGACCGACACCGTCAGGCCGGCCCCGGCGTCACCTGGATCGCCAGAGGTCGGAGGGGTTTCGCAGGACCTTCCTTCGGCGGCCGCCGTGAGAGCGAGGTATCCGAGGACGGTCAAGAGGACGTTCAGGCCTTTCATGGGCGGTCTCCTTCCGAGAGCGGAACGTGGATCGAGTCGATTCGAGGGCCTATCCTGCGACGCCAGCGACGGCTCTTTCGGGACGAGACCCGTCGGAGTATCCTCATCGACGTCGTTCTGGCTTTGTTGGGAACGCTCCCTCCCGGAAGGGTGACCGCAAGCCAACTCCGCAAACACGCAGCGGGGGGACCCGGAATCAGCCCCCCTGTGACCTGGCTTGGAGGCATCGTGTCGGGAGGAGATTGGAAGGAGATGTTCAGAGCGGCGACCGAAGGCGACCTAGGCCTGGTCGAGTATCACGTGGAGAGCGGCGTCGACGTGGACTACGTGCATCCGGAGATCCTGGGCACCGCCCTGGTTTCGAGCATCCTAGCGAAACAGGAAGCTGTGGCCCTCTACCTGCTCGGCAGCGGCGCCGACCCCAATCAGATTTCCGAATTCGAAGGGCTCTCGCCCCTGCAGGCGGCCCGACGGGCCGGGCTGGCGGATGTCGAGGCCAAGCTGCTGACCCTGGGGGCCGAAGACGTGGCGGAAGCGGCCCCCGCCGACGACGCACCACCGCCGACTCCTTCGGGCTGGTTTTCGCGACTCTGGAAAAGGCTCGGATGAACGTGGAGACGGCTGGTCGGACCTTCGTGTCGCCGCGCTGAACAAGTCGGCCCGGACAGGCACAAAACCTCGACGCTGACAGACAGCATCGCGGCAGAGCGGCGATAGGTCCCCGTCTCACCTCCGGCCCCCTCTTCTCCCCGGCGAGGCGACCCATTGCCTGCCCATCTGGATGCGGATGCACGGATCCGGATAGGAGAATAGACTAAGTCCCGAACCGCCGCCCTGGACCGGATGATGGGTCGCTGGCTCCGGGCAGACCAAGCCTTGGAGCGCCGATTCTCCATGCCGGTTAGAACAGAGTCCGTCTACGGGACGCCGATCGGCGCCTGGAGATCGGCAACAAACAAGGGGGCGGCCGGAAACAGCCGGCCGCGCTCGACACGGAGGTCGCTTTGATGTCCAAACCGCAAGTCCTGCGAAGACCCGCCCGCGCACAACAGAATGTCTACCGGGGCCTTGCCTGTCTTTGCCTCGCTCTCTTGACCGTGCCCCCGACCTCGGCCCACGAAATACAGATCTCGGTCATGGGCAAGAGCACCCGCTCCCACACGATTCCCTCCACCCTGGGGGAGGCTTTCTTCACCACCTTCCGCGGCACGTCGGCCCGGCTGGGTGACGAGGTCGCCTACCAGATGGGCCAGATCGACCAGAGCGGAATCCGCTTGCGCAAGATCCACAAGGTCGAGGTGACCCCCAACCTCTATCTCGCCCTGGACGGGGCTTCCAGCTCTTCCTTTGCCGTCAACGCTTCGGGTTTCGATCTCACCGCCAGCGGCGAGTTCCGTTGCCCGGTGAACGGCTGCCATCACATCGACATCGGCCTGCAGCTAGACGAGGTCGAAGCTACGGGTACCTTCGACTACTTCAACGGCCAGGGGGCCCTGACCCTGGTGCCGCCGAACCCGCAAGTCGACGTCAACTTCGACACGAATCTCCTATGGTCCCTCCTCCTTGCCCTGCTCCCGATCTCGATCAACGATATCGAGAACCTGGCCGAGTCCAAGGCCGAGAGGGCACTGAACCGATCCCTCCAGACGCTGCGCCTCGAAGGCCAGCTGCCAGGGATCGCGGACATCTTGGACACCCTGCCGCCTAGCCTCATCTCCCAGCTCGGTGTCGATCCGCTGGTTCTGCTGCAAAACCCCTTCTTGGGCCTCTCCATGGACATCTCTATCCTCGCCCCGCAGGGTGTCTCGGTACCCGGCAAGATCGTGATGTCGATCTACCACAGCAGGCCTTCCGTTTCCGGCAGCGTCGTGAACGGCAGCTTCAACGGCGGCAAGAATCCACGGCTGTCGTGGGCGGCAGTGCCCGGCGCCACGCAGTACAGGATCTACAGCCAGCTGGGAACCACTGCCAGCTGGACGTACCGAACCACCACCTCCTCCACGTCTTGGACGGACGGCGGTGTGAGTCATCCCAACCTCGCCAACGGCTCCCAGGGCGGGAACACGTACTGGTACTACGTCGTGGCGGTCAACACCTACGGCGTCCAGAGCCATCAGAGCAACATCGTGACCTTCAGCGACAACGGCACTTGCGAACCCGTCTTTCTCTGCGAACAGCCCTACTGAACCGTATGGCCCCGGATCCGCGGGCGGCGGATCCGCGAGCGGAGGCCCGCGGGTGGCGGCCGGAGGGCTCGGGGCCGCTCCCCGCGCGGTGTACCGTGGTCGACCTTGAGTGAGAGCTAGGGTCGGACCTGACGACCCGGGTAGGCTTGGGGGCCGCGGGCGGCCCCCGGCGGCCCGCTCCCCGAGGTAGCATCCGCGGATGGGATGGATCTCGGCCGTCTTCGCCCACAGGGTCATCGACGTCGCCTCGGGGAACGGGCCCGAGGGTGAGGCCTTGGGTAGACAACTGCTTCGCTCAGTCGGCCTCGATCCTTCGGCACCCGTGGATCCCCAGCAGCGGATCGGCGACGCCGAGTTCTTCGGCCTACTCGAACGGGTCGCGGAACAAGTCGAGGGGGGGCGGGACGTTCCGCTCCGCGTGGGCGCCTCGATGCGATGCGACGACTACGGCGCCTTCGGACTGGCCTTCAAATCGGCGGTCGATCTCCAGAGCTCGTACGTGCGCGTCGAGCGATACGGTCGGGTCGTCACCAGCATTGCGAACTTCCGCGTCGTTCAGGTAGAGGACTCGGCGTTCATGGAGGTGATCCCCGGAGACGACGATCGTCCTGGGCTGCGCATGACGAACGAGCTCGCCCTCGGGGCAGCCACCGCCCTCAGCCGGGAGGTCGGCCAGCAGGACTTCACCCCCCTCGCGGTCCACCTCTCGAACCCGGCACCCGTCGACGTGTGCGCGTTCGAGGCGCACTTCCGCTGCCCCCTTCACTTCGGCGCGTCCCGCGATGCCCTGGAGGTGTCCCACGACCGCCTTCGGCAACCCAACCGCCTCGGCGACTCGTCCCTCTCCCGATTCTTCGATGCGCACCTCGACGGCGCGCTGGCGGACCTTCCAGAGGAAGACGACCTGGGTCGCCGCGTTCAGGCCGAGATCGCCCAGGCGCTCAGCGAGGGACCTCCCACCCTCCCTCGGATGGCCTCGCGGCTGGGGATGAGCGGCCGGACCCTTCAGCGACGCCTGAAGGAGGCCGGCCTCAGCTACCGCGATCTCGTGGACGGGGCCCGGAGGGACCTCGCCGACCGCCTACTCCTTCGGACCAAATACAGCCTCGCGGAGATCGCCTTCCTGACCGGATTCTCGGAGCAGAGCGCGTTCCATCGAGCCTTCACCCGCTGGAACCGGCAGACCCCGCGGGCCTACCGGGAACAGGCTCAATCGGGCCCGGCCTGAGGCGCGCCCCGGGCGGCGCGGCCCATGGGTCAGCGGGCGACGGGAGCCATCGCGAGCTCCTGGAAGGATCGGGCCGACGTCACCTCGGACCGGCGGAGGATCCAGAGCCCCAGGGCGGCCACGATCAGCTCGATCGCGGTCGAGGCGACCAGTCCGGTGGCGGGGATCCCGTCCAGCGCCAGACCGAGGAGACGGGCGAAGCCGAACGAGCCGTAGACGAGGACGGTGAGGGTTATCGCCAGGGACCTCAGGGGTCGCCTGAAGGTCCCGAGGAGGATGAGGATAGCGCTCGCCGTCAGGAGTCCGCCGGGGGCCCGCACCTCCGACAGCAGGCTGGGGTCGGCGCCGAGAACGATTCCGTTGGTGCCGTGGAAGGCATGGGGAACCAGGAGGATGCCGCCTCCGATACCCAGAAGCAGGAGGCCAGAAAGAAAAAGGTAGGTAGGGGTGAGCCGACTGTTCATGCGACATTCCTCCAGAGTTCGGTGGTTGCGTGGGGGAGCGGTCAAGCGTGGAGGCAGTGTGCCCGACCCTGCCCGGGGACGTCTTGACGGCCGATGCCATCCCGTTGACCCGATGCGCCAATTCCCGACTGGAGCCAAGAGGCCGCCGTCAGGATGCGGACAGACGGCGTCATGGCCCTCCCTGCCACGGTTCAGCACGGGCGGCAACGCTCTTCATCCCCGGCTTGAAGATGAGAGTGTAGACGCGGGCACGGATCGGCAGCCGACCGTCTTCGACCAGCGACACGAGGGCAGAGAGGGCCAGGGGATGGGCGCGCCGAAAACGGCGATAGGTCCTCGTCTCACCCGCGAATCGATCGTGGGTCAGGGTCACCCGGCTACCGCTGGCCATCGCCTCGATCTCTAAAGTGATCCGGCTCGGCGCGTCCTCGAGGTCGGCGGCGCGGAAGGTCTGCTGAAAGCGCCGGGGCGGCTCGAGCACCAGGATCTCGCCCTCGGCGAGTAGCCGCTCCAGGTCGTCGGTGACAAAGCGCCAGCGCCCCCCCGGCCGCATCTCGGCCTGCAACACGGCATCAAAGTAGTGACGGTTGGGCACGTCGGTACGGGTAAACGCCTGCCACACGGTCTCAGGAGACGCGGCGACCTCGAAGACGCACAACAGAAGGCTGGAGCTGTCAGCGTCCGCGAGCTCCTCGCAACGCACCCGCGAACCGCTGAACAGCCATACGGTCCCTAGCAGCAGGGCCAGCGCTACTCCCAGGCCGGCGATCAAAATACGCAGTTTCAAAGCCATGACCCTCACTCTAACGCCGGATGACTGGGGTCATCGAGCGATCCCAGGGTGCTGCCAGATGGCCAAGGAGCTCATTGAAAGCCCGTCATCCTTGCCATCGAGGGCTTGCTCCCGGCTGAGAAGCAGGGGTGGACCTAGGATTCGGCCGGCGCGGCGCGGCGCAAATGATCAAAACCCACGAGGCGGCGACTCTTTTCATCCCAGAGCTTCAACCGCGCGCATTTCAGGCTCTGCCAAAGCGTGATCTTTGTGACCTGGTGGAATTCGGGGAAGGCGTCGAGCGCCTCTTTCAGCCGGTAATTGGGGATCTTGCTCGATAGATGGTGGATGTGATGGTAGCCGATATTGCCGGTGAACCAATGGAGGACCGGCGGTAGGTCGAAGAATGAGCTGCCCTGCAATCCTGCAAGGTCGAAATCCCATTCTTCCTTGTTGTTCCAGTAGGTCTCTTCGAATTGATGCTGGATGAAGAAGAGCCAGATACCAACGGCGCCGCCGATCAGAAAGATCGGTCCCTGCACCATCAACAGCTGATCGACGCCGATCGTGAAGTAGGCCAACGCGAAGAGGCAGGCCAGGGCTGCGTTGGTCAGCATCACACTCCTCCATTCTCGGCGCCAAGAGAATGGTATCTCGTAGGGGAATCGATGATGGATCACGAATTGATAGAAGGGCGCCAAGAGTAGGAGTGTGGCCGGATGGCGATAGAAACGATAGCCCAGGCGTCCCCAGAAGCCCTTCGCCAGATACTCATCGACGGTCAGCGTTCGGATGTCGCCCATTTCCCGGCGGTCCAGGTTGCCATGGGTGGCGTGGTGGATGGCGTGTGTGCGTTTCCAATAGGCGTAAGGAGTAAGCGTCAAGACCCCGATCACGGATCCGATCGCGTCGTTCCAGCGGCGAGACTTGAGGAAGGAGCCGTGGCCGCAATCGTGTTGGAAGATGAACAGTCGTATGTAGAGCCCGCTCATGGGAATGGCCATCAGCAAGGTGAGGGCGTAGGAGATCTCGATGCCCCTCAGCATCGCCCACCAGCCGAAGATGAATAGCGGCGCCGTCACCATCAGCTGCCACACGGCTTTTCGGCTCTGCGGTCTCTTGTACTCGGCGAGTCGCTTCGGCCACGGTTCGGGTTTGGCCGGCCGAGCCGTCTCGAGCTCAGCATGGGCAGCCGGCTGTATCGACCCTGCAATCGGAATCGGAGCCGGAGGCTCGGAGGAGGTTGCGATGGCTATCGGCAAGAGGACCCCTTGTTTTCGGCGTTTGCACCGTGTTCGGAGTTTGCGCCGCCGCGAGGAAGGCGACTGAAGTGCGACGGCGTTTCCCTGGATAGGGGTCAGGCGGCAACCGTCAAGCCGGGACGCCAAACTCAATCTACGGGAAGATCGTCGGGCCATCCACCTTCGGAATGTCGTTTTCCGGACACGCTGTGTAAAACCACTGGCATCGGACTCGCATCGCCTAGAACCGGCGTTCCGCCGTGTCCACGGGGTCGCGGCGCTCGGCGGCCTCCAGGAGACGGGCGAATCCGACGCTTAGGAGAACAGCGCGCGCTTATGGACGGTGATTGGGCGCTCTCGGCCGGCGAGATGGACGAGGGTCTCGACAACCTGACCGGCAGGACCATGGCTCCGGTGATCGCTGCCTGCGTGCCAAAGGTCCAACACCGCGAGCTCGGCGGCTCAATGACCGCCGACAACGCGCGAGCCCCGTCTGAACCGGCTCCGTGTGGGCCGGCCCCGAGGACGTTGTGGCCACCGGTCCCAGTCCGCCGATAGGGGGAGTCTCGATAGTGACGGCGCAGCTCGCGCTGTGCCTCGTGGGCCTCGGTTTCGATCCCGTGCACACGGTTGAGCTGGTCCAGCATCCGCCGGTTCTCGTGCCGCTCGACGAGCTCCTCGGCGGCACGGGCCAAGAGGCGGCTTCGAGGAACGTCAAGCTCCGAAGCCAACTGGTCGACTCGTTCGAGCAGGGCCTTGTCGAGGGAGATCGCACCCAGCCCCGTTCTACTGATGCCACCGACCTCGACCCAAGGCGATAGATCGCCCAAAAGACCAGCCGGCGTGTTGCCCTCGGCCCGTAGGCCTTTGAGAGTCTTTTGAAAATGGTTTGAAGACGCCCGGGACTCCTCGAGACTAGATTGCTGATCGTTGGCCACGGCACCCGCCACGGCGACGATCTATCCAACAATCGACCCGGCCGCCCAACCCGGCGACCAAGGTTCAGGAGATTCGAGATGCCTCAAACCACCCTTCATGCTCAGGACCTGCCCAAGGCTTCCCAAGCGCCCCAGAGCGCACAAGGCACGAGTCGTGGTGACCATGCCTTTCCCATGCTGAGCGCCAACCGCTTGGGATTCCCACCTGAATTCCGTTTCATGTGGGCGTCCCGCTAACGCGATCGCCCGGTGGCTGGCACGGTTCGGCCGCCGGGCTTTGTTCCATGTTCGTACCGCACGCATCCTCGCCTCGAAGTCATTGCCCCACGGAGCCGACCATGTTGTACAAGCGCTCGACCTACGCGCTCTACTGCCTGCACGAAGAAACCGCTCGGGACGCGTCGTCTCGACAGCAGGTCTTCGCATTCTCCGCCCTCACCGGGCGACCCGAAGCCCTGGAGATGGACCAGCTCCGAGCACTTCATCTCGTGCCCGCCGAGCGTTGGAGCGAACCCGAGACGTTGCAGCGCTTGGTCCCCGGTATCGAGCCCGGGGGTTGGCACCAGCTCGCGCGGTCGGGTTTGGTCGTGGTGCAGGGTTCGGGTGATCCGCTGCTCGACGAGCTGTGTCGAAGGCACGAGCAGCTCGATGCCGACGCCTGGAGCGGCCTCGCCGCCGTGAGTCATTTCACGGGCCGTTGGCACAACATGCACCACCGAATTGACCCGACCGAGGACCGAAGAAAGCGCGACTGGGGCATGCTCGACGCCCAAGGTGCCAGCGATTTCTTGGCGCGTCATGGCCAGCCACCGCACCATTTCCATACGATCGAAGGGGTGAGCGATCGGCACCCGCTGCCCCTGGTGAAGCGTCACGGCGGTTTCTGGGAGACGCTCTCCAAGCGCCGGACGACCCGAAACTTCGATTCGACACGGCCCATGTCTCAAGACGAGCTGAGCACCGTTCTTTACTACACCTTCGGCTGTCATGGCCTGGCCCCGATGTTCGACGGGATCGACGGCATCAAGAAAACCAGCCCATCCGGCGGTGGCCTGCATCCGATAGAGATCTACCCGTTGGTTCTCAACGTCGAGGGGCTGAGCCCGGGCCTCTACCACTACAACCTTGCGCACCATCGACTGGATCAGATGGTCGAGGCGAGTACCGACGAGGCTCGGGAGCTCGCCATCGAGCTCGCTGCCGGACAGCGCTACACGCAGAACGCGGGGGTACTCTTCCTCATGACGGCGCGCTTCTTTCGAAACTTCTGGAAGTACCGGCGCCACGAGAAGGCCTATGGCGTGCTGTTGATGGATGCCGCACACCTCAGTCAGACCCTCTACCTGGTGTGTGCCGAGCTCGGGCTCAGCGCGTTCTTCACCGCCGCGGTCAACGGGCAGAACATCGAGGAGCGGCTCGGGCTCGATGGCTTTCAGGAAGGCGCCCTGGCCATCTGCGGTTGTGGTCACGCGGCCGGGAAGGAAAGCCCGATGGAGCCGCGCTTCCGCCCCTTCGAGCCTCGGTTGGATGCTGGTGAAGCGGTAAACGCATAGGGAGGACGGATCGGATTGGAGTTGCCCCGGTTTCGTGGACAGGTAAGCCCTTTCCGGGCCAAGGAGTCACGATGCCGAAATCACGCCCCCCCGTATCCCAAAGGTTTCCGTGAAGAGATCGTCCGTCTCGTTCGCTCTGGACGAACCCTTGGAGACCTCGCCCTCGAATTCGAGCCCTCGGCGGCCGGCGCGTCCATGGGCGAGTGGGTGAGCGGTCAAGCGTGGAGGCAGTGTGCCCGACCCTGCCCGGGGACGTCTTGACGGCCGATGCCACCCCGTTGACCCGATGCGCCAATCTCCGACTAGAGCCAAGGTGTCTTCCTCGCGGGACCATCCCTGGGCCGGTACAGAGACCGCACGACGAGCCCTCCGGCCCGCCGTGCGGTCCAAGCCGCGGCTCAGGCTCACCTGGCCATCCGCCGCCACGAGCTCAGCCGCCTACTGCTCGACGATTTCCCAAACAACGCGGAAATCCCCGGTGCGCTCTTGCGACAAGATGCTGCCGGAAGCCCCTGCATAGAGCTCCACCTTGAGCAGCGTGTCTTGGCCGGCGACGATGGGAACCTGCATCTGCGGAGAACCGTTGAGGCCGCTGTGGGTGTACCTGAGGGTCTCTCCATTGATCTTGACGTAAACCGCGGTGCTCCAGGGGTAGCAGATCCCATCACAGGCCTGGGCGGCGGACCCCTCGAAGTTGATGAGGACGTAGCCATCGTGCTCCGGACGGAAGTTCAGACGCCAGAGGGTCACACACCGGATAGCCCCGCTGGTGCCGACGAACTCCTGGTCACATCCAAGGTCGACGGCTCCCTGGGTCACCGTGCTGGTGACTCCATCGATCACCTGGGAGGTTACGAGGGCCTGAGAGGCCTCGAGGTAGGTCGCCGAGTAGGCCGCCTGGCCGTTCGACGTATGGACCCCGTAGGCCTGATGGCCCTCTTCCACAAGATCCTGAGATAGGAACGCCGCGGCTCCATATTCGGTGAACGACGTCTTGAATACTTCAGTCGTATTGTTTCCAGCCCGCACGGTGACGCCGGCCTCGAACTGGGCCCAAAGGGGTTCGACCGCCCACCCTTGGGATGCGGTGCAAAGCACCAGCACGACGATCATGGTGCAGAGGGAGGCGATGGATTGCCGCGTTCGGCGATGGATACGGACGCCGGACGGCATGGTGGAGGGTGTGGTTCGGGATGCCATGGGGATCTCCTTGGGTTGTATTGAAAGCGGTTCTCGACCGTCTTCAATATGGTGGGAACGGGGCCACGCGAAAAGCCCGGCCCCTTGAGATCCCATCTTCTGGAACGACGTAGCCTCGGTCCTGAGCAGCGGATTAGAGGGGTCTAAGGGCGGTCTGACCGCAACCTAAGGACGGACGGCCGCACGCGCCGCCTTGCTATCATCCGACCGGACTCGGCTGTGGCCGAGTCGCCAGGAGGCCTACATGGAATCTGACTCGCCCCCCTACCCGACGCCCTTCCGCGTCGACCGTTGGCATGTGGAGCCGGAGCTCAACGCCGCCACCTCGGAAGAAGGCACGAAACGCCTGGGGCCCACGGTGATGGCCCTGTGGGTCGTCCTGGCCCAACGCGCCGGTGGCCTGGTGACCAAGGACGAGCTGATTCGGGAGGCTTGGAAGGGAAAATGCGTCACGGACGATGCGGTGACCGTGGCGATCTACGAGTTGCGCAAGCTGCTGGGGGACAACGCCCGGGAGCCCAGGTACATCGAGACCATCCCGGGGCGCGGCTACCGATGGTTGGTCGAGGTTCAGTGGGAGTCGGGCGATGACGGCGTCGGAGGGGACTCCGCTGCACCGCCTTCACCAGAACGACTGCCCCGTCCTGCCGCGGAGCGTTCTCCCGACGTGGGGCCTCTGCGTGGGGAGGCGAACGGGGAGGCACCCCAAAAAGCCGCCACGGGCGAGCCGTCACGGTGGCTTGGGTTGTGGCCCAGAGTGTAGCCGAGCCTGCACTTCCTCGCCCTCGGCTTCATCGTGGCGTTGGGGCTCGCGGTCTGGACCGGGCACGGAGAGGCGAGGTCTTCCATCGAGACGACGGTCGGGGCACCCCCTCAGGAGGTCCCGACCGGTGCCCTGGATGCCTACGTCCGCGGTCTGGCGCATTTGAACGAACCCTCGTCGGACAGCACGGCACTGGCGATCGAAGCTTTGCGGGAGGCGACGGATCTAGCGCCCACGTTCGGTAAGGCTTGGGCCGGGCTCGCCCAGGCCTATGCCCAGGACTTCGACATGGGGCCGGAGCATTCTCCGAAGGTCCTGGAACGGGCGCGGGCCGCCGCCCGTCACGCGGTCACGCTGGAACCCGAGCACGTCGGAGCCCTCTGTTCCATGGGATTCGTGGAGCTGTTGAGCTATCGAGACTGGTCTTCGGCCGGGCAGTGGTTCGAGAAAGCGGTGGCGTTGGATCCGACTTCGGTCCGGGGCTGGCAGGGCACGACGTGGATGCGCCTCGCCGAGGGGCGCGTCGAGGAGGCGCACACAGCGGCGAGACGCAGCTACTTGCTCGCGCCGGACAACGCCGATGTCGTCAATACGATAGCCATGACCCTCTTCGTCCTCGACCGGCCAGAGGAGGCTTTGGCCGTCCTGCGGTCTGCTCGGGAGCGGGGCGTGGAGTTCGAGGTCGGACCCTTGACCTTGCAGAGCTCGATCGAGGCTCACCTGGGGCAATGGGAAGCCGCCAAGGCAACGTACCTGGAGATGCTGACGGTTTTGAACCGCCCGGGATCGGAGTCCATACAGCTAGAAGCTATCTTTAACGAGCAGGGTTTCGATGCCATGAGCCGACATGTTGTGGAGCTCCTGCCGGAGTTGTCCCACCTCACCCGCGCCGTGCGCCTCGTGCATCTCCAAGATATCGAGGGTGCCCTCGACATCTTGGAAGAGGGAGCACGCATTGAAGGATGGGACATGTTTCTCGTCGGGATCCATCCCGGATTTCGTCCCCTCGACGGGAATCCACGCTACGAAAGCATCGTGGCCGACCTGCAACTCGGCAGACCTCAGCGGGATTCCGGCAAGGAGTAGAGGGCCTGAGGGTCGGTTGGTTTCAGAAGCTTTCCATCGGTATCGTCCCCGCCGCGTTGAGAGCTAAGGCATTTGTGACTCCAGTACCCAGTCGCGCCCCTAGCGCACCAGGAGGATTGGCGGCGGTGTCCGATCTCTACCAGATACAAACGTTTATCTTCGGCCGACGTCGATACCCTTTTTGGATCTCAACCTGCTGGATCGCTACTGCTGGCTCTTTTCGACCCGAGAAAAATGACCTATCTTGATTCCAAACAGCATCTATCCGATTGCCGAAGTGCACCGATGGACGTTCAACCCAGTTTCTCACAAGAAGGTGACGTTTCTCACCTTGTCCCTTCCTCGAATTCGAAATTTGCCCCAGTCCATTTGGCAACTCACACCTTCAAATTGCTGCTTCGACACCGACCCGCTATCGATAGCGACTACGAAATACGTCGGTGTTCTCGAGCAGGCGCCGCAAGTGGCCGGGCATCCGCTCCCAGTCGTACTTGAAACACTACCTCTTCCCCGTGGCCGGCTTAAAGAAAGAAAGAGGGAGACCACTAGAGAATGATGTAACACAGAATGCATTGCGGATCTGGAGCACCCGATGCCTGAAGTCGAGTGGTCGACCCTGGCAGGTGTGCATGAGAACCTTGAGGTTCGAACATGCCTTAGACATGGTTCAGCATGTTCGGACGACAATGCGGTCCATTCCAAGCTGCTCAGGGCGCGGCCTCTAGCCAGGTGCACAGGACGCCATAAAGATCGCCAAACGATAGAAGATTCTTGGTTTGCCTAAGCAACACGCGCCATCTCCTCGAAGCGTTCAAGAATCCAGGTATATGGCATACGCCTTGCTCCCTAGGATCAACAGCTGAAGAACTTCGACTGTCGCCGGGAGCTCGGTAGAGGTGCCTCCTCGCTACCACCGAGCCGGGGCGCAAGTCTCTTTTGGTGACAGGGAATTATCCTTTAAAAGGCTACAAGAGAGGATCGCAGAATGTCAAATACCTGGAAGCTGGAGATTGGACATTGCCGTTGCTTTGAAGTGGCTGAACACACCTACGCCCGAACCAAATTGAACGGCGAGCATCAGTGGTACGATTGTTTTGGCGGCCATAAAGGTGAGGATAATACTTTCCCGAACTTCTTATGGAGAAAGACCAGTAGATACACGCGCATCAAGAAGACTAAACTCAAAGAGGTCGACGTCGACAAGGCCTGGGCAGACCGAATCGCCGGCTGGGGATCGAAAGACCTAGACGACATTCAGCCTGCACATGCAGGTCTAACGTATTTGATCACCGGCGTTTGTCATCAAGCTTGCAATCGCGTGCTCTATGCAGCGACGGAAGATCCGTGGGGTTACATCAACTACCCACCTTCCCTTGACGTCTCTTGGGTGTTCTATGGCTACTACGGCGAGGGGCCGATGAGCTCGGGTGACAAAGCATCGATGAAGAAACTGGATCAGTTCAAGCGGCAGACTACTTCAATTGGAGAGAGTCCTGAGCTGAGTGCGGCAGCTTCGGTTCAACGTTACCTTGATCTCGAACTAGATCGAGACGAGCTCCGAGAGCTGGCCGCCGTTCACTTTGGACTCGAAGCCACGGATCGGCGACTCCAAGAGATGGTGGACCAGCTGATGAAGCTCCTGGAGAAAAAGTCTGAGCTGGATCGCGCCCTCTTGACCGGCGAGATACGTTCGATCTCAGAAGCAGTGGAAATGGTGAACGGGTTCAGTCGCCAAGCCTTCGACATTGCTGTCGAGCAGCTCTCCGAGGCTGCACCTCAAGTGCAGCTGATGGCGACCGGCAACCAAGAACCGGCTCAAGCCGCCTCCGAAAGCATGATGCCTGAGCTCGCCTTGTATCGAGAATTGGGGAAACAGGTTCAGTATTGAGCAGGTCGAGACTCGATTGATTTGAGTGCTCGCCAAGTCCCGTGTGACAAAAGCGAAGCGTCCCTGCGCTGCCGTCGGGTCGATCCCGGCGAAAGGCCAGGGACCAGACGCAAGTATCGACAAGGAGGCTCAATCCCTGCTGCGTTCCGACTTGTAGTCGTAGTCTGGATCCCAGTCGAGGGAGCCGAAAAGCTCCACGAGGCCAGCCTGTTCACGGCGGGCGACGAGCTCCTTCAGGGCGAGGGTCACGGCAGCGGTCTTGGTCTTTTCGCCGCTGACTTCGACAGCCCGGTCAAGAAGTCTGGGATCGATAGCTAGGTTGGTTGCCACACCTTGATTTTCGCACAAGGACTCGCACAATCTCAAATCCGGTGCTTCGGCGAAATGCTTCGGGGGCGGACCGCCGGGTCCGCCCCCTCTACCCCTGACTCAGAGCTCCCGCAGCGCGGTGGCCACCGGCAGGCGGGCGGCGCGGACGGCGGGGAAGAGGCCCCCAAGCACCCCCATCAGGGCGGCGTAGAGGAGGCCCCCGATCACCAGCGGCGGGGTGACGGCGAAGGCGAAGGTCACCTGGCTGAAGCTCTGGAAGTTGAGGGTCGCGGCCCGGAAACCGTCGAACGCCACATAGGCGATGGCGGCGCCGAAGACGCCCCCGACGAGCGCCAGCACCACCGCCTCCAGCAGCACCGACACCACCACCGGCGAGGCGCCGAAACCGAGGGCGCGGAGGGTGGCGATCTCCCGGGCGCGGGAGGACACCGCCGTGTACATGGTGTTGAGGGCGCCGAACACGGCGCCGAAGCCCATCAGACCGCCGATCAGGATGCCGAGGAAGCTGATGACGCCGGACAGGGCGGAGCCTTGGGAGGCGTACCACTCGGTCTTCCGCTCCACCATGACGTCGAGCCGCGGATCGGTGGTGAGGGTGTCCTTGAGCTCCTGGAAGGCCCCGGCGGACGCCAGCCGCAGGTGGACCGACTGGAATGAGTTGCCGCGGCGGTAGGCCGGTTGGAGCACCAGGGCGTCGGTCCAGATCTCCGAGTCCTCAGCGGTGCCGCCGGTGCTGAAGATGCCGGTGACGGTCCAGGTGTTCTCCCCCCAGCGCAGGCTGTTGCCGACGTCGAGCCCCTCGAACTCCGCCGCCGCACCTTCACCGATGATGATCTCGTTCTTGCCGGCTTCGAAGCGGCGGCCTTCGAGCATCTCGAAGTCTTTCCGCACCTCGAAACCGGACGCCGAGATCCCCCGCAGGGGCACGTTGGCGGGGGTTCCGGTGGACCGCTTCGGCACGTCGACGACGACGAACAGCTCCGCCGACGCCAGCTTCCCGGCCTCCCCTTCGAGGATACCGGGGCCCTGGGCCAGGACCCGGGCCTCGTCGAGCCCGAGCACGCTGGACAGCTCTCCGTTGCTGCCGGAACGCATCACGATCACCGACTCCGGATCGCCGGTCTGCGCGAGGGTCTGGCGGAATCCGGTGGCGATCGACAGGACGCCGATGAACACCAGCACCACGCCGGCGACCCCCACCACCGTGGCGATCGAGGAGCCGACCCGCTGGCGCAGGTTCTTGAGGTTGAACCACGAGATGGTCACGATCTGCTCGATCCAGCCGAACATCAGCCCTTCCTCCTCAGTGCGTCGACGATCGACAGGCGCAGCGCCTGCCACGCCGGGATCGCCCCGGCGGCGAAGCCCATGAACAGCAGGAGGGCGACCCCCAGCAAAACCCCCTGGGTCGGCAGGTAGAGGGTGGGGAAGAGGGCGCCGCCGATATCACCGGTGTTCACCGCCCACGACACCAGCGCCAACCCCGCCCCGCCGCCGAGGAGGGCGATGAGGAACGATTCCCCCAGCACCAGACCCATGACCTGGACGTCGGTGAAGCCCAGGGTCTTCATCACCCCTAGCTCCGCCGTGCGCTCCCGCACCGTCTGGGCCATGGTGTTGCCCGCCACCAGGAGCAGGGTGAAGAAGACCACCGTCAGGATGCCGGTGGTGATGGCCTGCAGGTTGCCCACCTGGTTGGCGAAGCCCTGGGTGAAGGCCTTCTCGGTGGAGGTCTTGGTCTCCGCCGGTGAGTTGGCGAAGAGGGCGTCCACCTCCTCGGCGATGGCGGCGGACCGGCTCGGGTCGGCGACCCGGAAGGTGAACCAGCCCACCTGCCCGTCAGCGAACTCGATGGTTTCCGAAAGGTATTTGGTGTGGAAGAACATCTGGCTGCCGTCGAAGCCCTTGTCGGCCTCGTAGATGCCCTCGATCACGAACTCCCAGGCGCCGCCGCCGGGGGGCCTGAAGATGGTGCCCTGGATCGGCACCCGGTCCCCCAGGGACCAGCCGAACCGCTCCGCCGTCACCTTGCCGACGATCGCGCCGACGCGGTTGCGGAACCACGCCTGCTTCTGCTCGTCACTCAGCTGGATCTCCGGGTGGACCTCCAGCCAGCGCTCGGGGGTGACCGCCATCTGGGCGAAAAAGTTCTTCGGATCTTGGTAGACGCCGCCGAACCACGTGGCGTGGGCGACGCTGTCGACCCCTTCGATCCCCTCGATCCTCGGCATGTAGCTCTCCGGCAGGAACTGGATCAGGGACACCTTGTGGATCGTCAGCAGGCGATCCAGGCCCACCAGCTGGACGCCGGCGCCGAAGGCCGTCTTCACCGCCAGGAGGGTGCCGTAGAGCAGGAAAGCGACGAAGATGGAGCCGATGGTCAGGGTCGTGCGGACCTTCTTGCGCATCAGGTTGCGCCACAGGAGATGGAGGAATTTCATCGCCGGCCCCCCCTCACGCCACCGACTCTTGGCCGGTGGATACCTGGGATTCGAGTCGATCGCGGCGCTCGGTCTCGCTGATCAGACGTCCCTTGTCGAGATGCAGGGTGCGCTTTGCCCGCGCCGCCGCCAGGGGATCGTGGGTGACCATGATGATGGTCTTGCCGTGGTCCCGGTTGAGGATCTCCAGCAGGTCCAGGATCTCGTCGCCGGACTGGCGGTCCAGATCACCGGTGGGCTCGTCGGCGAGGATCAGGGTCGGATCCGAGACGATGGCCCGGGCGATGCCGACCCGCTGCTCCTGACCGCCGGAGAGCTGCGTCGGCAGGTGCTGCGCCCGCTCCGACAGGCCCACCACGTCGAGGGCCACCTCCACCCGCTTGCGGCGTTCGGCCTTCTTGAGCTTGGTGAGCAGCAGCGGCAGCTCGACGTTGCGGGCGGCCGTGAGCACCGGCAGCAGGTTGTAGAACTGGAACACGAAGCCGATGTGACGGGCCCGCCAGCGGGCCAGCCTCGGCCCGGAGGCGCGGCCGAGGTCCTCACCGGCCACCACCACGGCACCGGAGGTCGGCCGATCGAGGCCGCCGAGGAGGTTCAGCAGCGTGGTCTTCCCCGAGCCGGAGGGCCCCATCAGCGCCAGGTAGTCCCCCTCGGGGACGTCGAGGGTCACCCCGTCGAGGACATCGACCTTCTCGCTGCCTCGGGAATAGATTTTGTGGACGTCTTGCACGCGGACGATGGGTTCGCTCATCTTGGCTGCCTCGCTGGGTATTGGGACGGGTCGTCCCCAGGGCTCGTTGGTTTCTCAGGATTCGGGCGCTACGCGGACCGGGTCGCCGTCCGCCAGCGTTTCGGGACCTTCCACCACCACCCGATCGCCGGCGGAGACGCCGGAGGTGAGGATGGCCTGGCCCCCCTGCCGGTCCACCACCTTCACCGCCCTCCGCTCCACCGCCTCGCCCCACACGACGAAGACGACGTCACGGTCACCGTCCTGACGCAGGGCTTCGGCGGGGATGGCGAAGGTGGGGGGTGGCTCCGCGGCGTCGGCGTCGTCGCTGGCCTCTTCGAGGAACGAAACTTTGACCCCCATGTCGGGGAGGATGCGCGGATCCATCTCCTCGAAGGCGATGCGCACGCGGACCGTGGCCTTCTGCCGGTCAGCGGTGGGGACGGGGGTGATGACGCGGGCCGGGATCCGCCAGTCCGGATAGGCGTCGAGGGTGGCGGACACCCCCTGCCCCGACCGCACCCGCTGGATGTAGGACTCGCTCACGTCCACCTCGATCTCCAGGGACCCCATGTCCACCAGGGTGCCGATCCCGGTCCGGGTGAAGCCGCCCCCCGCCGACACCGGCGAGATCATCTCCCCCGGCTGGGCGTTCTTGGTCACCACGACCCCGGCGAAGGGGGCGCGGATGATGGTATCGTCCAGCTCCTGCCGGCGCAGGTCCGCGGTGCGCTCCGCCACCAGGATCTGCTCCCGGGCCAGCGCCAAGCGGGCTTCGAGGGCCTCCACTTCCGCCTCGGCGTCGTCCAGCTCCGCTTGGGAGGTCACGTCCTGCTCCACCAGCCGGGTCGCCCGCTTGTGGTCCAGCTGGGCCTGCTTCAGCCGCACCTCGGTCTCCGCCACGGTGCCGCGGGTCGCCGCCAGCTGGGCTTCGGCGAGGGCCAGGGACTTGCGCTGGAGGGAGTCGTCGAGCCGCGCCAGGACCTGACCTTCGGTCACCCGCATGCCTTCCTCGATGTCCACCTCGACGATCTTGCCGGTGAACTTGGCGGACACCGTGGCGCGGCGGCGGGCGGTGACGTAGCCGGAGGCGTCGAGCACCGCGGCGCTGCGGGTCGTCGTCCCGCCGAAGGGGATCACGGACGCGACCTCCACCTCCGCCGCCCGGTTCTGGCTCAGCCACCACCAGGCGGCCGCGGCCACCGCCAGCAGGACGAGGGTCAGCGCCACCAGGGCACCCCGTCCACCCGAGCCGGCGGTCTCAATGTCGGCGCGGTCGATCCGTAGCTCGCGCAGGCGTTCTTTCTTGCTGCTGTCGTCGGACATGGGCACTCCTGAGCTGGGTGTCAGGGCCGGGGGCTGGGGCCGCGGGGGCCCATCCTGGACCGGCGTTCGATCGTTCGGGGGATACGCTCTGAGCCTACCGGAGTTCGCCGGAGTTCGACGAACGACGGTCTCTGCTCGGTGAGTGGAGGCTCTTCGGCGGCGGACCCGGGTGCCAATACCCGTGTCCGTCCCTTTTCATTCGCCGTCCCGTGAACGGTGGATCGACCCCGTGGAAGGGCCTAGGGGGACGGGCCCAGGGGCGATCTCTTCGCGGGAGAGGTCTCTGCATTTCGGAGATTGTTGTGTTCTAGGGGCGCTACAGCGATAATCTTTGAATCATGACGTCCCCGAGCTCTGAACGCCTGGTGCAGGCCATTGAAGTCGTCCTCGCGGCGTTGGGGGGCCAGGCCGCCCCACAGGGCCTCCGCCCCGAGGTTCGGGAGGGTCTGCGGGAGCTCTTCGAACTGCTGGACGCTCGACTGCCCGACTCGGGGCGGCCCTCCGGACCGGCCCATGCAGGTAGATTGCCGCATCGCTCCACAAAGCAGGACCCTTTCCGGGTCGTCGCCCCTCCAGCGCATCCGACCGCCTCACCCTGGCCTGACCTCGCTGAAGCCGGGGGGGACCGCAGAGGCACCGCGGACGACGCCGCAGCGTGGGTCCTGTGGTGGATCCTGAACCGGCTTCCAGAGGCGGAGCGCCAAGGCCTCGTGTCGAAGGACCGGATCCTGCCGATCCTGGATCGGTTCGTGAAGGACTGGCGGGCCGAAGACGCCGCGGATCAGTGAACCGTAACCGAGCGCCGCGCGTCCTCGACCGCGGCCATCAGCTCCGCCTCGGGCTCCAGGGGGAGTCCCCGGCGCCGTAGATCCTCCGCGACCTGGGCGATCCAGGCGGCGGACCTTCGCTGCGCTTCGGGGCACCGCATCAGCTCCAGAAACGCCCGCCGGATCTCCTCGGCCTCAGCCTCCTGGCGATCTTCCTCGACGTAGAGATCGAGGAGGTCGCCGAGGGCCTCCAGCCCGTCCCGCCAGTAGCCGAGCTGCTGGAGATCCTCCACGGAGCGCCGCAGTAGGGCTTCTGCCTCCTCCACGAGTTGGGGCCGACGGTCCCCGGCGGCAGCACGGCTCTCGATCGACGCACAGCGGCCGGCCATCCACTGCTGCTCCACCCGCTGGGCCGGCGAAGCGAAGCGCTGTAGCTCGGCGGCGCGATGGAACAGGGGCCGCGCCGACTCGGTGTTTCCCAGGTTCACTTCCGCGATCACGAGGCGGTGGAGCACCTCGTGGCGCAGCCAGCCGAAGGGCGTGGAGACCAGCCCGCGGTGGGCCCGCCGCAGCCACTGGACCGCCTCCCCGAGGCCTTCGGGATCGAAGCGGCCGATGGCGAGGGCCAGGTACAGCTCTTCGCGCCGGCCCGGAATCGAGCCGTCGTCGACCCGCCGGAGGGCCGATTCCAGGAGTTCCTCGGAGCGGGCCGCGTGCCCCGCCCACCGGGCAGCCGCGGCCTCGACTTCGAGCACCGCCGCGGCGATCTCCCCGGCCCCTCCCCCGTCGTCTGCGGCGCCGTCCCGCAGATGTGCCTTCGCCGACGCCAGCATCCGTTCCGCTTCGAGGTGCTGCCCGCCGGCCCGCAGGTCGTCGGCCCGGTGGGCGAGGGCGAGGGCCAAGAGACGCCGCCGGCGGTCAGCTCCGAAGTCACCTGGATCGAGGGACTCGACGACCTCGACGGCGGCGGCGGCCAGGGTCGCGGCGCCGGGGAGCCCCCGCAGGCTCCAGCACCGGGCCGCTTCCACCACCAGACGGGGGAAGTTCGAGGAGTCCACGGCGGTCTGCAGTAGGGCATGGTAGTGCGCCGGTCGGAACCAGCCATCCTCCAAGGACCCTTCACCGCGGTGGGCCGCCCGCAGCCTCGCCAGATCCCCCAGGGCGATCCGGGTCGGGTGGGGTGCGTCCTGGATCGCGGTGACTCCACTTGTCCCCAAGCCAGACCACGGCTCCGGCAGCGCCCGGTCCAGATCCTCCAGCAACCCAGCGTCCCCCGCCACCATCCCCTTCACCCACGCCCCCAGGCTCCGGCCGACGTCGGATGGGAGGGTCGTCGAAGAAGGGGCCCGGAGCGTGGACATACCCCACTTATATCAAGAAAAAATTGTTCAGCGAAATCTGTCTCTTTATGACAGAGATTCCGCGGCAAAAATTTTCAAAGGCGCCAATTCGGCCGGCCTTGAACCGCCTCGGCTCAGCCCGGCGCAGCGGCGCGGGTGGGCGCCGGGCGGAGCCGCTGGGGGCCGTACAGCTGGCAGCAGTCGGTGGAGCCCATGAGCTCCTCGATGCGGCGGGGGAGATCCGCGCTCACCTTGAGGCGGGTGCCGTTGCAGTCGACGGTCACCACCTTGCCAGCTTCGTGGATCTCGAACATCACCACCACCTCTTTACCGTTGCCGACGACGCTCTCGTGGAACATGTCCCGCAGTCGGCTGAGGCGCTGGGCCAGGGGGGAGACGGCGCCCCGGGCGGACTTTCCGTTGCCGCCGAGGGACGGCAGCTCCGCCAGCCGGTCGGCGTGGAGCACGATCCGCATGGCCCGCGCCAGGTCTTCGGCCGCCAGCTCCACCGGCACCACCCTGTCCACCAGCACGCTGGACCCGCCGTCCCGCCGCTGGACCTTGCCCACCAGGAACACCACCTTGTCCTCTTCGAGGCGGCTCGAGTAGCGGGCGTAGGACTCGGAGAAGACCACCGCATCCACCGGCCCGGTCTTGTCTTCGAAGCCGAGGACCGCCATCTGCTTGCCGGCGCTGCGGCCCCGCTGGATGGTGATGTGACGCACGGAGGTGATGAGCCCGCCGATCGCCACCTGGGCCCCTTCGGAGAGGTGGTCCAGGTCGGCGGCACAGGCGTTGCCGAAGCGCTCCACGGCGGTGGCGTATTGGTCGAGGGGGTGACTCGACACGTAGAAGCCGAGCACCGACTTCTCTTCCTTGAGCTGCTCCATGAAGTCCCACGGCGGCACCTGGGGCAGCTTCGGGGTGGGGGGCGGAGCCTGGGGACCCGCCGACTCCGCCAGCATGCCGAAGAGGTTGGACTGCCCGGAGGCCCGGTCCGCCGCCGCCCGGGCGCCGGCCTGCATGGCCCCTTCGAGGGCCGACACCAGGGCCGAGCGGCTTTCGGGCCCGTGGACGCGGTCGAAGGAACCGCATTTGATCAGCGCTTCGAGGGTGGATTTGTTCACCTGCTGCAGGGGGACCCGCTCGCAGAAATCCCACAGGTGCTCGAAGGTGCCCTCGGCGCGGCGCTCGTCGATGATCGCCTGGACCGCCTTGCCCCCCACCCCCTTGACCGCCGCCAGGCCGAAGCGGATGTGGCCGTGGTTGGCGTCCTGGGGCTCCCCTTCGGCGAACACCGGCGTGAAGCCGACGCCGGAGGTGTTGATGTCGGGGGCGCGGACGTCCGCCCCGGTGTGGCCGTCGGGGAAGAGGACCCGGTGGCACTCGTCGATGTACTGCACCACCTTGTCGGTGTTGGCCGCTTCGAAGGTGAGCACGGCGGCCATGTACTGCACCGGGAAGTAGGTTTTGAGGTACGCGGTCTGGTACGCGACGATGGCGTAGCCCGTCGAGTGGCTCTTGTTGAAGCCGTAGCCGGCGAACTTCAGGATCAGGTCGAAGACTTCGGAGGCGGCCTTCTTGTTGAGGCCCTGCTTCTGGGCCCCTTCGAGGAATTTCCCCTTCATCGAGTTGATGACCTTCTCCTTCTTCTTGGAGATGGCCTTGATCAAGGAGTACGCCTGCCGCAGGGGGATGCCGCCCAGTTCGTGGACGATCTGCATCACCTGCTCTTGGTAGATCATGATGCCGTAGGTCTCGGAGGTGAACTTCTCGATGATCGCGTGCTGTTCGGGCACCGCCTGTTCGCCGTGCTTGCGGGCGTTGTAGTCGGGGATCAGCTCCATCGGCCCCGGGCGGTAGAGGGCGTTGGCGGCGATCAGGTCTTCGAGGCGGTCGGGCTTCATGGACCGCAGCAGGCGGCGCATGCCGTCAGATTCGAATTGGAACACCGACACGGTGTCGCCGCGGCGGAAGAGGTCGAGGACCTGCTGGTCGTCGTACTCCAGGCGTTCGAGGTCCAAGGGGTCCCAGGATTCGGGCATCTTCCCCTCGGGGTCGACGGTGCGGCGGACGACCTCCGGGTCGAGGCTTTCGGCCACCAGCTTCCGCGCCCGCTCGATGATCGACAGGGTGCGCAGGCCGAGGAAATCCATCTTCAGCAGGCCGACCCGCTCGCAGGTGGGGCCGTCCCACTGGGTGACGGTGGTGATCTTGTCCCCCTGCTTGTTGATGGCCAGGGGCAGCACGTCCGGCAGGGGCTCGTTGGCGAGCACGACGCCGGCGGCGTGGACGCCGGCGTGGCGGGCGAGCCCTTCGAGGGCGCGGGCGGTGTCGATCCAGCCCTTGACCTCGCCGTCGGTGTCGTAGAGCTGTTTGAGGTCGTCGTTCTGTTCGAGGGCCTGGTCGAGGGTGATGTTGAGCTGATCCCCCACCAGCTTGCAGATCTTGTCGACCTCCGGCAGCGGCCGGTTCATCACCCTCCCGACGTCGCGGATCGCGGCCTTCGCCTTGAGGACGTTGAAGGTGATGATCTGGGCGACTTTGCCCATGGAGGAGGAGGTGTCGCCGTCGTATTTCTCCCGCACGTAGTCGAGGATCTCGCCGCGGCCGTCCTGGCAGATGTCGATATCGATATCGGGATATTCGGAGCGGTCGGGGTCGGTGAAGCGCTCGAACAGCAGGCCGTAGTGGACGGGGCAGGCGTTCGACAGCCCCAGGCAGTACCCCACCATGGTGCCGACGCCGGAGCCACGGGCGTTGGAGGGGATGCCCCGGCGCCGCGCCTCGTTGACGAAGTCCCAGCAGATCAGGAAGTAGGCGGAGATGATCTTGTCCGCCAGGATCCCCAGCTCCCGCTCGAGGCGGGCGCGGTGCTCGTCGGTGATGCCGTCTTCCCCGTAGCGCCACACCAGCCCCGCCTCGGACAGCTCCCGCAGCACGGCGTCGCATTGGGCCTTGAGCTCGTCGGAGGTTTCCGGGTCGGTCTCCGGGTTGAAGGGCTGGAGCTCGAATTGGGAGCAGAACGCCTTGAACCAGCGGGTGGAACCCTTGGGGGAGTCGATCCCCTCCAGGGTCGGCTCGCGGCGGATGATCTTCACCACGGGCGCGTGGTTTTGGTCGAGGTCCAACTCGACGTTGCACCGCTCGGCGATCTTGACGGTGTTCTCGAAGGCCTCTTTGCCGGCGCCGTCTTCGCCGTAGTCGCCGAAGAGATCCCACATCTCGTCGGGGGACTTGAGGTAGAGGTCCTCCGGATAGCGCATCCGGTCCACTTCCTCTTTGACCTTGCCGGTGGAGATGCACACGAGGGAGTCGTGGGAGTCCCAGTCTTCGGCGCGGAGGAAGTGGGCGTCGTTGTCGCACACCAGGGGCAGGTCCAGCTCCCGCGCCAGGCGGATCAGCAGGGGGTTGATGCGCTCCTGCTCGGGGATGTGGCGCTGCAGCTCGACGTAGAAGCGGGGCTCCCCTTCGGCGGTGGGGGCGAAGATCCGCTGGTGCCAGCGGGCTTCATCGAGGGCCCTTTGCCAGTGGTCTTCATCGTCGGTTTTGACGAATTGGTCGAGGTGGAAGGCGATGGAGGACCCGAGGTGGCCGTTGATGGCGATGAGGCCGTCGCCCCAGTCTTCGAGGGTCTTCTTGTCCATCCGCGGCTTGTAGTAGAAGCCGTTGATGAAGGCATCGGAGCTGAGCTTCAGGAGGTGCTGCCAGCCGGTGAGGTTCTCCGCCAGGAGCACGAGGTGGAAGCCGCCGTCGGAGACGCCGGTGTAGGTCTTGTCGGTGCGGTCCGAGACCCGTCCGCCGACGTCCGGGGCGACGTACGCCTCGATGCCGAGGATCGGCTTGACCCCTTCTTTCTTCGCCCGGGAATAGAAGTCGATGGCGCCGAAGAGGTTGCCGTGGTCGGTGAGGGCGATGGAGTCCATGCCCAGCTCTTTGACCCGCTTGACCAGGCGATCGACCCGGTTGGCGCCGTCGAGGAGGGAGTACTGACTGTGGACGTGGAGATGGGCGAAGGATCGAGACATGGAGGGCGGCTCCTCGGCTGGCCAGGGTCGCGGTGTCGACGTCACGGTGTCGGGCGTACCCCAAGCATATCGCCGCAGGGCGTTCCGTGTGCGTCGTCCCGCGGGTCTGCGCGCGACGCCTTGAGATCCTCGACTAGGGTCGTCCCACGGGTCTGCGCGCGACGCCCTGAGATCCTCGACTAGGGTCGTCCCGCGGGTCTGCGCGCGACGCCCTGAGATCCTCGACTAGGGTCGTTCCGCGGGTCTGCGCGCGGCCTGCAAAACTCGCGGGGTCGGTGTCGCCTGGGCTGGCGGTGTCCAGGTTCAGGGCTTGGTTCCGTCGCCGACGCGCTTCCAGCTCGGACAGTTTCGGCCGTGCTCGACGCCGCGGGACTCGCGCTACCGGATCCGGAGGTCGGGATCTAGGGCAAGGACCGACCGACCTCCCGCCGGACTCTCTCCGGGGTAGGGGCGGGGCTTGCCCCCGCCCGTGCAGCAGAAACGTTGAATAGGCACCACCGGGGCGCGGTGAAACTCAGAACCGGGACCCTCGGAAGACCCTCGGCTGCGACCCTATCCTCGCAGGTCGACATCTCACCGAACACGTCATCCAGAGTCCCATCAGCGGAGCGATTCCGACCCGGCGCCGACCAACGGACGTGGATGCCGGGACGGTCTTGCTCAGGCGGGCGGGGGCAAGCCCCGCCCCTTGTATGCTTCTCTGTAGATCGACGACCGAGAGATAGCGCCGTCGTCGAGGCTGTGGGAACTGTGGGACACGCGCAGCGTTTTCCAAAGACTGTGCGGAAAGTGCTTGCACTTTTCCACAGGCTGTCAGTTTCCACAGCCGCGACGACGGCGCTATCTCTCGGTCGTCGATCTACAGAGAAGCATACAAGCGGCGGGGCTTGC
>JBCDIS010000046.1:0-44747 GCA_038748685.1 Acidobacteriota bacterium
CGTCCCTGGGGCCCAAATCGGCCTGCTCGAACTGTACCTTGCTCGGCGCCGGCAAGGTGACCAACGGCCCCGCCCAGTTCGCCGCCGGGTCCACGGTCACCCTATGCAACGCCGCAGGCACCGAGGTGTTAGCCAAGGTCGAGATCGGTCAGCTCCAGGGGTCGAAGGTCCAGTGCGACATCGTCCACTTCCCGGACAAGCCCCCGCTCACCCAGCACCTCAGCCCGAAGGTGGACTGGCCCCTGGGCCTCGTGAGCCTGCACGACGACCTCGAGACCGGCGGCCTCCTGGTGGAGCTGCTGCCGGTCCAGTAGTCCCCCCACCGGTCTGCCTGGGCCCGTAACGAAGCGCGCCCCCGGGGTCCGGTGACGGTCGGAGGTCGACACCGTGTCGTCCTCCGACGAGCCTACCCAGGCGGCCCGAGGAGCGACAGCCCCCCAGGCCGCCCGACGGGGGGCCGGCGCGGCCGCGCCGTTCGACGGCGGCAAGGTCTCGCCGGCCCGATTTTTCGTTTCGGGGCGGCTAGGCGCCGCGGAGGCTGAGGGTCTCGGCGTCGTCGACGTCGCAGACCTCTCCGCTCGACACCAGGCAGCAGAGCAGCTTCTCGTATTGGGCGAGGATCGGGCTGACGGCGAAGCCCTCGGCGTTGCGACGGGCGGCTAGGCGCATGCCTTCGTAGCGGTCTCGGTCCGCCAGAAGATCCGCCGCGAGGCTGCCTAGGCAGATGTCCTCCCCCTCCGGACAAAGAACCCCGGTCTCCCCGTCCACCACCACCTCCGGTAGCCCGCCGGCGCGGTAGCCGATCACCGGAACGCCGCAGGCCTGGGCTTCGAGGGCCGCCAGGCCGAAGCTCTCGGCGCGGCTGGGGAGCAGGAAGATGTCGCTGGCCTGGAGGATGGTTTCGAGGTCGTTGAGCTTGCCCAAGATCCGCAGGTCTTCCCGCACCCCGAGGGCCTTCGCCAGGGCCGTGGCCTTGGCGAGATCGGGGCCTTCACCCACCAGCACCAGGATCGCCTCGGTCCGGCGGCGCAGGGCGGCGAAGCCGCTCACCACGTCCTCCACCCGCTTCACGGGTCGGTAGTTGGACACGTGGGTGATCACCGCCTTGCCCTCGGCCCGCAGCTGCTGGCGGACCGCCCCGTCGTCCCCCGGCTGGAAGCGGTCGATGTCGACGAAGTTGGGCACCACGTGGATCGAGCCCTCGGGGACGTGGAATTCCCGCTCCGTCTCTTGGGCCAGCCAGGCGCTGGGGGCGGTAAGCAGATCCTGCCGCTGGATGGTGTAGCGGGTCAGCTCGAAGAAGCTGCGCTGCTGGCCGACGAGGGTGATGTCGGTGCCGTGGAGGGTGCTCGCCAGCTTGACGTCGAGCCCCCGTTCCTCCCGCAGCACCTGCCGCGCCATCCACGCCGCCTGGGCGTGGGGGATGGCGTAGTGGCTGTGGATCACCTCGACGCCCCGATCCTCCACCAGCTCGATGAGCTTGTTGGTGAGGTTGAGGGAATAGGGGGGGTGGACGAAGAGGGGGTAGTCGCTGACGTCCACCTTGTGGAAGTAGATGTTGGGCTGGAGTGGGTCGTAGCGGAACGGCCGCTTGTAGGACACGAGGTGGACCTCGTGGCCGAGGCGGGCGAAGTTCTGGGCCAGCTCGGTGGCGACCACCCCGCTGCCGCCGTAGGTCGGATGACAAACCACTGCGAGTCGCATAATCCCCCCATTGGTCTCGAAGTCGTCGGCTGTCCCCGCGGTTACGGCGCCCGTCGCCGCGGGGTTCTGCTCAGCGCCTGCGGCGTTGGCGCAGGTTGTCGTTGGCGGCCTTCTCCTCGCGGCGGCGCTTCTTCGTCGACGCCCACGAGCAGATGGGGCAGGTTTCGAGGTCGTGGAAGCGGGCGGGGCAATGTTCCCGGCCGAAGAAGATGATCTGGAGGTGCAGCTTGTTCCACAGCTCCCGCGGGAACACCGCCTTGAGATCCCGCTCGGTCTTGGTGACGTTTTTGCCGTCGGAAAGCCCCCAGCGATCCGCCAGGCGGTGGATGTGGGTGTCGACGGGGAAAGCGGGGTGGCCGAAGGCCTGGGCCATGACCACGGAGGCCGTCTTGTGCCCCACCCCGGGGAGGGCTTCGAGCCCTTCGAAGGTCCGCGGTACCCGGCCGCCGTCGGCCACCAGCATCTGGGACAGGGTCTTGAGGTTCTTCGCCTTCTGCGGCGCCAGCCCCAGCTGTCGAATGTAGCCGCGGATTTCCTCGACCTCCAGCGCCGCCATGGACTCCGGGTCGGGGGCGGCGGCGAAGAGGGCCGGGGTTACCTCGTTGACCTTCTTGTCGGTGGTCTGGGCCGACAGCAGGACCGCCACCAGCAGGGTGAAGGGGTCGGTGTGATCGAGGGGGATCGGGGTCTCCGGGTAGAGCTCCTCCAGCATGACGGCGATGCGGTCGGCTTTCTCGCGGCGGGTCATCGGCGCGGTCTCCGTTCGGTCAGAAGGGTTCGTCGAAGCCCAAGAATACGGGTTCCGGCACGAGGGTGACGCCGAAGACCCTCTGAACGCCGGTACGGATCTCCCGGGCGAGGGACACCAGGTGATGGGCGTCGGCGCCCCCCCGGTTGACGAGGGCCAGGGTGTGCCGGGTCGACAGCCCCGCCGGTCCGCGGGCGTAGCCGCGGGGAAAACCCGCCTCCTCGATGAGCCAAGCGGCGGACAGCTTCACCCGCCCGGGCCCGGCGGGGAAGCGGGGCAGCCCCCGGGTGGAGCCGTTGGCGACGGCCCGCCGGGCGACGTCGTCGGCGTCGGCGGTGTCCACCACCGGGTTGACGAAGAAGGATCCGGCGCTGCGGCGGTTGGGGTCCTTGGGGGTCCCTTCGGCGGCGGGCTCGAGGACCATCGACTTGGAGCGGCGCAGGTCGAGGACGGCGCCGCGGACCTCCTCCAGCGACGCACTCGGTTCGCCGAGCCGCCCTCCAAGTCGACGGGCGAGCTCTCCGTAGCGGATCGGCCCCGGTCCCCCGCGGCGCAGCTCGAAGTCGACCCGGGTGATGACGAAACGGTCCCGCCACTCCCCCTTGAAGCGGCTCTGCCGGTATCCGAAGCCGCAGGACTCCGCCGAAAGGTCGGTCGCCGCACCGGATCGGCGATCGACCACCCGCACCGACCGGACCACCTCCGCCACCTCCTGGCCGTAGGCGCCGATGTTCTGGATCGGCGCCGCCCCCACCCGGCCCGGGATGCCGGAAAGGCACTCGACCCCCGCCAGACCCTCCGCTGTCGCCGTCGCCACCAGGTGGTCCCAGTCGACGCCGGCGTCGGCCCGCAGCAGGACCGTCGCCCCGCCGTCGACGAGGTCTAGGGCATCGGCTTCGGGTTGGATCACCAGGCCGTCGAAGCCGGTGTCCGCCACCAAGAGGTTCGAGCCGCCGCCGAGGACGAAGGTCCGCAGGCCCCGTTCCCGTCCCCAGGCGAGGGCCTGGGCGACGGCGGCCTCGGAGTCGCACCGCGCCAGCCAGCGGGCCGGTCCGCCGACCCCGAGGGTGGTCAACCCGGCGAGGGGGACGTCTTGCTCGTAGGCCATGGGGAATTTCGAGGCACGCTTCGGCTGCGGTCCAGCGGCATTGGCTCGGCGGTGGCGTCGGAACGTTGGCTTGGTGCGGCGCTATCGGGGTGGCACGAATCAGCTGTAGCCGATCCACACCGCCACCGCCAGCGCCAGGCTGGCTAGGATCCACGCCTTGATCATGAAGGGAACGATGAAGCGCAGCCAGCGCTCGTAGGGGATCTTGGCCATCGTCAGGATGCCGATCAGCACCGCGTTGGTGGGCACCATGATGTTGGTCATGCCGTCGCCGAATTGGTAGGCGAGGACCGCCACCTGGCGCTGGATGCCCACCAGGTCGGCTAGGGGGGCCATCAGGGGCATGGTGACGAAGGCCTGGCCGCTGCCGGAGGGAATGAAGAGGTTGCAGAGGCTCTGGAAGAAGAGCATGCCCACCGCGGCCACAGCAGGCCCGGCGGTCTGCAGTGGCAGGGACACCCCGTGGACGATGGTGTCGATCACCTGGCCCTCCGAGAGGATCACCTCGATGGCCCGGGCGAAGCCCACCAGCAAGGCGGTGGTAGTGAGGTCGGCGGCGCCGTGGCAGAACTTCTTCGCCGCCTCGTCGGGGTGGATGCGGGCGAAGAGGGCGAGGAGGACGGCGAGGCCGAGGAAGATGGCGCTCATCTCACCGACGTACCACCCGTGGGCCTTGATGCCCCAGACGATGAAGCCGATCGTCGCCACCACCGTCGACAGGATCACCACGTCCCTACCGGTGATGCCGGCGTTCTCCTGGACCTTCCAGGACGGGTCGGGCTCGATGTCCGCCACCAGGCTCTTCGACGGGTCCGCCTTGACCTTGCTGGCGTAGCTCCACACGTGTTGGAAGGCGAGGGCGAAGAAGAAGATCGAGAGCACCAGCCGGTAGCCCATGCCGGAAGCCTGGGGCACCTCGGCGACGCTCTGGGCGATCAGCACCGTGAAGGGGTTGAAGATCGCCACGCCGTAGCCAACCCCGTAGCCCACGCACAGGATTCCAATGGCGGTCACGGCGTCGAAGCCCAGCCCTATGCACAAAGCCAAGAGCACCGGGACGAAGGGTATGTACTCCTCCGCCATACCGATGGTGGAGGAGCCGACGGCGAAGATGAACAGGCCACAGGCCACCAGCAGGGCGGAGCGCTTTCCGAGGACGTCGAGCAGGAAGCCCAGGAGGGCGTCGATGGCGCCGGTGGCCCGTAGGACCTCGAAGCAGCCGCCGATGATGAAGAGGAAGAAGATGATGTCTTTGGCGCCGTCGAATCCCTTGGGGATCGCTTCGAAGAGGGCCCAGGGGGCGAGCCTCTCGCCGTCCTCGATCACCTCGAAGGTCCCCGGCACCACCCGCTCCCGGCCGTGGTCGGCGGCCTCCCGCTGGAACTGCCCCTGGGGCAGGATCCAGGTCAGGGCGAGGGCCAGGACGTTGATGGCGAGGAGCAGGATCAGGGTGTGGGGGACGCGGAAGCGGGCCATGGGCAAGTCTCCTGGGTCAGGGGCGGAGGTCGTGACGCGGCCCTCCGTCAGGGCCCCCGCCGGGGTGCCGGCGGGAAGGGTCGCTGCGGAGGGATCGGCCGCCGCCGCGGGGGACCCTCACGACGCCAGGACATAGGCGAAGATCAGGGGAGCGACGATGGTGGCGTCGGATTCGATGATGAACTTGGGGGACGATGTGTCGAGCTTACCCCAGGTGATCTTCTCGTTCGGCACCGCCCCGCTGTAGGACCCGTAGGACGTGGTGGAATCGCTGATCTGGCAGAAGTAAGTCCACAGCCGGGCCTCCTCCTGGAGGTCCTGGGCCAGCATCGGCACGACGCAGATCGGAAAGTCGCCGGCGATACCGCCGCCGATCTGGAAGAAACCCAGACCGGCGTCGGCGGTCACGTCCTGGTACCAGCGGGCGAGCTCCTTCATGTAGTGGAGTCCGCCCTTGACCGTGTCGAGGGACCTCAGCTCCCCCTTGATGTGGGCGGCGACGCACATGTTGCCGAGGGTGGAGTCCTCCCAGCCGGGGACGAAGAGGGGGAGGTCCTTCTCCGCCGCCGCCATCAGCCACGAGTCGGCGGGGTCGATCTGGTAGAGGGGCTCGAGCTCTCCGGACAGCAGGAGACGATAGAGGAAACGGTGGGGGAGATCCCGGTGCCCCGCCGCATCCGCTTCCTTCCACAGCCGTAGGACCTGGGTTTCGATCCTGCGCATGGCTTCCTCTTCGGGAATGCAGGTGTCGGTGACCCGGTTCATGCCGCGGTCGGCGAGGGCCTGCTCGTCGTCGCCGGTGAGGGCCCGCCAGTTCGAGATGTGCTCATAGTGGTCGTGGGCCACCAGGTTGAACACGTCCTCCTCCAGGTTGGCGCCGGTGCAGCAAATGCCGTGGACCTTGTCGTCGCGGATCATCTGGGCGAGGGAAACGCCAAGCTCGGCGGTGCTCATGGCCCCCGCCAGGGTCACGAACATCCCGTTGCCGGCCTCCAGCTGATCGACCCAAGCCTGGGCGGCGCCCACCACCGTACGGGCGTTGAAGTGCCGGTAGTGCCGGCGGATGAAGTCTTTGACGACGTCGTTCTGGCTGGCCAAAGGGCGCTCCTTCTGCGTCGATTGCGGGGCTCCGGCTTTCCGAGGAAGCACCGGAAATCCTAGCAGAGCCTCCGGTCCGTGGCGCCGGTCGCCGCCGTCGGCGCTACATCGTATAAAGTCCCGGGCGCGAGGCCGATTCAGGGCCTGCCCCCCCACGCAAAATCCACGAAACTCGGGGTCGGACCATGGTTGAGACGAACGTTCGGCAGCAGGGCGCTGATGGGAAACGAAGGGCGCGGCGGACCCCCCGCCGGGAGGCCTGGACCGTCGACGATTCGGCGGCCCTCTACGGCGTGTCGGCCTGGGGCCGCGGCTACTTCTCGGTCAACGACAGGGGGCACCTGACCGTCGGCCCGACCCGGGAAGGGGGGCCGACCGTCGACCTCAAAGAGCTGGTGGACGAGGTGGCGGAGCGGGGAATCGGCCTGCCCCTCTTGATCCGCTTCGCCGATCTCTTGGCGGCGAGGATCCAGCAGATCCACGACGCGTTCCACGGCGCCATCGACGGCTACGGCTACGCCGGCAGCTACCGCGGGGTCTACCCGATCAAGGTGAACCAGAATCGCTTCATGGTGGAGGACCTGGTGCGGGAGGGGCGGCGGTTCCACTACGGCCTGGAGGCCGGCTCCAAGCCGGAGCTGCTGGCGGTGATGGCGCTGCTCTCCGATCCCGAAGCCCTGGTGGTGTGCAACGGCTACAAGGACGACGAGTACATCGAGACCGCCCTCTTGGCGTCGCGTCTCGGACCGAAGGTGATTCTGGTGGTGGAGAAGCCTTCGGAGCTTCGGCTGATCGTCCGGGTGGCCGAGCGGACCGGTATCCGACCCCGGCTGGGGGTGCGGGCGCGCCTGTCCAGCCGCGGCGCCGGCCATTGGGAAGCCTCCGGCGGCGACCGCTCCAAATTCGGCCTCGGGGCCCGGGAGCTGGTGGAGGCGGTGGACTTCCTACGGGCCCAGGACATGTTGGACTGCTTCGAGCTGCTCCATTTCCACGTCGGCAGCCAGATCTCCGCCATCCGCAACGTCAAGGGAGCCCTGCGGGAGGGGGGGTGGCTCTACGTCAACCTGATGAAGATGGGCGCCCCCCTCCGCTACTTCGACGTCGGCGGCGGCCTCGGGGTGGACTACGACGGCAGCCAGACGAACTTCGTGTCGTCGATGAACTATTCCCTGCAGGAGTACGCCAACGACGTGGTGTCGAGCCTGATGGAGGTCTGTGACCCGGAGGACGTGCCCCACCCGACGATCGTCACCGAGGCGGGGCGGGCCACCGTCGCCCACCACGCGGTGCTGGTGACGGAAACCCTCGGGGTCGGCGAGTTCCGCGTCGGCGAGCTGCCGGATCGGCTGCCGGAGGGCGCCGAGCCGATCCTCGGCTACCTGCTCGACGCCTACGCGGACCTGACCCCCCACAACCTTCGGGAGACCTACCACGACGCCCAGCAGTACCGGGAGGACTGCCTCAATCTGTTCAACCTAGGGCATCTGTCCCTGGAGCATCGGGTCCTGGCGGAAGATCTCTACTGGGCGATCTGCCGAAAGGTGCGGGACCTGGTGCGGGGGCTTCCCTACGTGCCCCCCGAGTTGCAGGACATCGAGGCCGCCCTCGCAGACACCTACTTCTGCAACTTCTCCCTATTCCAGTCGCTGCCGGACTCCTGGGCCATCGGCCAGCTGTTTCCGGTGATGCCGATCCACCGCCTCGACGAGGAGCCGAAGCGGCGGGGGATCCTGGCGGACATCACCTGCGACTCCGACGGCAAGGTCGACCGCTTCGTGCGGTCCCACGTGCAGGAAGCCTTCGATCCCCAGGAGGTCCGGCGGGTGCTGGAGCTCCACGACGTCGGCGACGATCCCTACTACCTCGGCTTCTTCCTGGTGGGGGCGTATCAGGAGATCCTGGGGGATCTGCACAACCTCTTCGGCGACACCCACGCGGTCCACGTGACGATGGAGGAGGATGGGTACGTCATCGACCACGTGGTGGCCGGAGACTCGGTGGCGGAGGTCCTGGCCTACGTCGAATACCCCCGGGAAAAGCTGGTGGCGCGGGTCCGTCGTCTGGCGGAGGCCGCCATCCGTCAAAAGAAGCTCACCCGGGAAGAGGCCCGATACCTGATGGCCCGCTACGAAGAGGGGCTGTCGGGCTACACCTATCTCGAAGGATGACGCGGTGCGTCGGCTCGCCACGGCACCCCGGGGGCGCCGGGGTGCCGCGACCTTCGGCCCTGATAGTCTCGGACCATGAGAACCCGACACCCGGTCGCGACCTGGCTACTCCTAATCCTGATCGCCTCGCTTCCCGCGGGCTGCGACGGTTGCCGCAAGAAGGTCCGCGGCAAGTACTTCGATTCCCTGGAGAAGATCGGCCTGGAGAAGCGGGAGATGCTGGTGAAGCGGGTCGACCGCGCCCGGGATGCGCAGGAAGACGCCCAGGAGCAGTTCGAGGATGCCCTGGAGCAGTTCCAGGCCCTGGTGGGTTACGACGGCGGCGAGCTCGAGTCGATGTACGACAAGCTCAAGGGCGAGTTCGAGGACGCCGAGGCCCGCGCCGAGGAGGTGCGGGAGAAGATCCAGCGGGTAGAGAACGTCGCCCAGGCCCTCTTCGAAGAGTGGCAGCAGGAGATCGCCGTCTTCGAGAACGCCGAGTTCCGCCGCAGCAGCGAGAAGAAGCTGCGGGAAACCCGCGGCCGCTATGAGTCCCTGCTGGCGTCGATGGAGAAGGCCGCCTCCTCCATGGATCCGGTGCTGGTGAAGCTGCGGGACCAGGTGCTGTTCCTCAAGCACAATCTCAACGCCCAGGCCCTGGGCTCCCTGGACCAGCAGGCGGAGCTGCTGCAGTCCGACATCGTCCGCCTGATCGGCGATATGCAGACTTCGATCGCCGAAGCGGACCGCTTCATCGCCGAGATGTCGAAGGACTCCTGAGTCGCCCTGCTTTGCCTTCCTTTTCCCGCCGTCGGCCCTTTCATCCCACCGTCGGCCCACCTCGGCCCGGCCCCAGCGATATTGGCGGCCCGTCGGTGACGTCGACAATCGGCCTGTGCCAGAATACCGGCGTTGCGGACTCCAATCCCAGCTGTCGCTTTGCCTGGAAATAGCCATCGAGAGGCTCTCCGGGTAACGTCGGCCGCGTCTCGTCTTTTCCTACGTCCAGGTCTCGATGCCTCGGGACCTCCCCCTGGACCCGCGTCGCTGCTCGCGAATGGCCTTGGGCTGCGACAGACCGGATTCGCTCAACGACCTGAGGACCACCATGAAGAAGTTATTGATCGTCCCCATCGCCTGCTCCGCCCTCGCGATCGGCTGCAGCGCCGGCGTGGCGCCCGACTCGGTTCCGGGGCCGACGGCGGTGGACACGACCGCCACCCTCGAAGCCACCCATGACTTCCAGATCCCCCAGTTGACGGACGCCTCGCCGGACGGTGAGACGAAGATGGGTCCGCCGCCGTACGGCTACTGGCGGATCTTGGGTGACACCGTCCCCAGCTGGTCCGGAGCCACCCCCCAGGGACGCAGCTCGATGAACTGGACCCTCCTCGGACCCCGGCCGATCACCGGCGAGTTCTGGAGCGGCGACGATCACGCCAGCGGACGCGTGGTGTCCATTGCCCCCCACCCGACGGACATGGACACGATCTACATCGGCACCGCCTCCGGCGGCGTCTGGAAGACCACCAACTCCGGCGGCCTGTGGACCCCCATTTCCGACGAGCTGGCCAACCTGAACCACGGCTGCGTGGCCCTAGATCCGCAGAGCCCGGACACCGTCTACGCCGGCACCGGTGAATACACCACCGGCTCCGACGGCGCGGGCCTCTTCCGCTCCACCGACGGCGGCGCCACCTGGACCCAGATCGCCGACACCACCGAGACCGGCACCGAATGCAGCCAGCTGCTCGTCGACCCGACGGATTCCGACATCATCCATTGGACCGGTACCCAGGGCTACGCCCGCACCACCGACGGCGGCGCCACCTGGACCAACCTGCTGGCGGGTCGCGCCTCCGATCTCGCCCTCGATCCGTCGAATCCGCAGACCCTCTACCTCGGTAAGCACCAGGACGGCGTCTACAAGTCCACCAACGGCGGTAGCACCTGGACCAAGCTGGCCGGCGGCCTGCCCACCAACGCCGGCGGGCGGGTGATCGTCGCGCTGGCGGAGTCGGCCCCCTCGACCCTCTACGCCACCTTGCTCTTGGGCAACAACCTCCAGGGCCTCTACAAGACCACCGACGGCGGCACCACCTGGACCGCCAAGCCCAACACGCCGAACTTCCCGTCCCCCCAGGGCTCCTACGACTGCTTCACCGAAGTGGATCCGACCAACCCCGACGTCCTCTACGGCGGCGGCGTGTTCCCGTCCTACGCGGTGGCCGGCGTCATCAAGTCCACCGACGGCGGTGACTCCTGGACCGACGTCACCGTCGGCACCCTCGGCGGTCAGCTGCACCCGGACATGCACACCGCCGCCTTCGACGCCGCGGGTCGTATGTGGGTGGGCAACGACGGCGGCGTCTGGTACACCTCAGACGGCGGCCTGACCTGGATGAACACCAACGCCACCCTGTCGGTGACCCAGAACTACGCTATCTCCCTCCACCCCACGATCCCCGATCGCCTGATCGGCGGTACCCAGGACAACGGTACCGTCGCCCGCGACGTCGACACCGAGGACTGGCCCCAGATCCTGGCCGGCGACGGCGGCTTCTCGGCGTGGGATTTCGACGACCCCAACACCCGCTACGGCACCTACGTCCGTCTGACCACCTACCGCCTCGTGGGCTCCTCGGTGATCAACATCTCAGGCCCCTGGGGCGGCGACTCGCGGAACTTCATCGCCCCGCTGGTGATGGACCCGAACGACGCCCACACCCTCTTGGGCGGCACCAGCCGGATCTGGCGCAACACCACCGCCAACACCACCACCGGCGGTACCGCGTCAACGGATTGGCAGGCCATCAGCAGCAACTTCGGCGGCCGGGTCAACGCCATCGCGGTGGCGGAGGGCGCTTCGGACACGATCTACGCCGGCACCACCGCCGGGCAGGTCCAGGTGACCACCGACGCCACCAACTGGACCCTGCGCAACAGCGGTCTGGTGGGCGGACCGGTGGCGGACATCTTCATCGACCCGGAAGATCCGGGTCGGGCCTACGTTTCGTTCGCCAACCTCAACGGCGCCCGGGTCTTCCTCACCGAAGACTACGGGGTGAATTGGACCGACGTCACCGGTACTTTGCCGAGCGGTGTTCGGGCCAAGGCCCTCGAAGTGGACTTCCGGCACTCCCCGGACCACATCTACGTCGGCACCGGCGTCGGGGTCTACTGCTCCCGTGACAACGGCGCGACCTGGGAGAAGGACGGCTCCGACCTGCCCAACGTCAACATCGGCGACCTGCTCCTCCACGAGGAGAGCAACAAGCTGTACGCCGGAACCTACGGCCGCGGCGCGTGGGTTTCGCAGGTGCCGGGCAACGAGACGGTCTTCAGCGACGGCTTCGAGGCCGGGAACACCCTTTCCTGGTCCAACGAAGTGATCGACTGAACCGACGGCATCGACCCCCGACGGCCCGTCCCGGTGTTGCACCGCGACGGGCCGTTTCCTGTTGGCGGCGGCCCCTTACTCAGGGGGCGGCGTCGTCGGGAACCGGGGGGGCCGGTTCGGCGGTCGAGGCTTTGCCCATGGCGACGCCGATCCGCTGCAGCGCATGGAAGGGAGACGCCTCCACGACCTCGTTCGGTAACCCGAGGGTCTGGAGGGTGTGGGACTGGAGGATGCTCGCCATTCCGTGGATCGTGGCCCAAATGAAAAGGGCGTCGAGCTCGTCGGCGTAGCCCTCCGTTCCCGGAACCGCATCGGGAATCGGCAGGACCGATTCGAGGTCTCCGATACCCTCGCGGAGCAGGGAGAAGGCGTGCCGGGACTGGCGCATCATCTCGGGGTGCTCCGCCGGGTCGGGGAGCGGAGTTCCGAACATGAGGCGGTACTGCAGGGGATGGGCCATGGCGTAGCTGAAATAGGCCTTGCCCATCTCGCCGAGGTCGCCGTCGGGGTCTCCGGTCCTGGGCCGCGCTTCGAGGTAGCGGGCGAACGACGCGAAGGCGCGGGCGACGATCTCGGCGAGGATGTGGTCGCGGCTCGGGAAGTGTTTGTAAGGGGCCTGGTGGGATACGCCGAGCCGCCTCGACACTTCCCGGAGGCTCAGCTTCTCGACGCCGGCGGTCTCGATGATGCCCAGCGCTTCCTGGATGCAGGCCTCACGCAAGTCCTCGGGTTTCGCTTTTCGCTCGCTCATCTTGATGGTGGGTCATGCCTGCCATGACCTGTTTCATCATATGCACCCGCCCCCAACGCGGCAACATGGCGAGGGAATGGCCGAGGACCTTCGAAAGCCAGCCGGGCCGAACGGTGGTCCGTCGGCCGAGGGCCGAGAGGGTGGCCTCGGCGACGACGTCGGCCCCCAGAGCCTTCGACATCCGCATGTCAGCCCGTTCCGCGAAGCCGCTATGGACGGGGCCCGGTGCCGATGCGAGCACGTCGACGCCGGAGGGGCGCAGCTCCACGCGGAGGGCTTCCGCCAAAGACTGGACATAGGCTTTGGTGGCGGCGTAGACCGCGGACCGGGGGACCCCCTGGAAGGCCACGAGGGAGCTCATCAGAATCAACCCTCCGGATCCGCGCCGCGCCAGCCGCGGGGCGACGTGGTGGCAGAGTGCCGTCAGCGCGCGGCAGTTGACGTCGACCATGGCCAGCTCCCGTTCGACTTCGGTGTCGAGGAAGGGCCCCGAGGATCCGAATCCGGCGGAGGCCACCGCCAGCCCGAGGTCGAGTCCGACGGTGGCCTCGGCGAGGGCGTCGATGGAGTCCCCGGGGCGCAGGTCGAGGGCGAGAATCCGGGTCTCGACGCCGTGCTTCTCTTCCAAGGTTCGACCTAGCTCCTCCAGAAGCGGCCGGCGACGGGCCACGAGCACGAGGTTCAGACCCCTACGCGCCAGCTCGACAGCGATGGCCCGTCCGATTCCCTCGGACGCCCCGGTGACGAGGGCCCAGGGCCCGTAGCGGTCTCGCCATCTCTCCATCCGGTCCCTTCCGGCGGCGCCGGTCATCGCGAAACCTCGACGGTCAGCCGAACCGTCGACGTGCCGATGTCGAACGCGGCCTCGCTGAAGCGGGGTGCCCGCATCGCGGGCCGCACGTTGTTGGACACCCCCCAGGCCTCCTTCGGGATTCCAAAGAGGCCCGTATCGGTCCGCCGATTGCCGTTCAGGTCATGGGAGACCGCCAAGGCATAGGTGCCCGGCTCCACCCCCTCGAAGCGGCATTCCGCCGAGCCGGCCCGGGGGGTATGGAACTGTCTCGTCGCCGGCTCGGGGTCCATGGGGAAGCCGTCGGCGCTGGCGTAAAGGGCGCATCCGATCTCGCCCTCGTCGGTCTTGGCGCCGCTGACGGTGACAATGAGATCGGCGGCGACCGCCGACGGCACCGGGCCGACGAGGAAGAGCACAAACAGGGCAGCAAGAACGGTTCGAGGCGGTCGCGATTGTCGGTACATGCTGAATCTCTTTTGTGGGATTTGGAGTGATCGGGCTACTCATTATTGGTAGACGCTGTCAACTGGCTGGCTGCAGATGTTCAGGTAGACGGTGTCAACTCAAGGAGTCTAGGGCCTCTCGGTAGACGGTGTCAACCAAGAGTTCTCAAATAGATCCCCGGCGCCGCCGGGTGCTCCGGTCCGGCTTGGGGACCGGGGCCTGGGGCAGGACCTCGGCGGCGGGCCTCCGCTGAAGGGCTGAGGCGGTGCGGTCTAGGGAGCGAAGAGAGGGGTGCTCAGGTGGATCCGGCGCCGCCGGGGCCGTAGTAGCGCCGTAGCCAGCGGGCGAGGCCGTCGAGGCCGGGGAAGAGAACCCGTTCAGTGATGTTCGACTGGTCGATCTTGTCCCGCACTTCCCACTTGATGGCGGCGGGGACGATGACCTTCTTGAACAGCTGGGGGCGGTCCTGGAGCCACGTCTCAAGGCGGGTGTCGACCCCCGCCATGACCGAGAAGGAGCCGTATTGGTTGGCGATGCGGGCGTCGAGGGACGGCGGCTCGAAAAAGACGACGAACGGGTCGTCCCGCCTCAGGGCGTCGAATTCTTCGAGGGTCGGCGCGGTGGCCTGGAGCATGGAGGTCGAGAACATGGTGGTGGACTCGATGTCCGAGATCCGCACCAGCGCCTCCGGCAGAAACCCCATGCTGGCGGCGAAATCCACCATCCAGATGACGCCGTCCCGCTCGAAGTGTTTGTCGGCGGCGAAGTGGAGCGCCACCAGGGGCGACCAGGTCCAGTCGAGCAGGCGCGTCGGCAGGCCGTAGTGTTGGGCCACCGAGAGCCACTCCCAGGTCAGGGTCGGGTCCGGGCCGTCGAGGTAGGCGTACTTCTTGAAAGCCCGGATGAGTTTGGTTTCGAGCTTCGGCAGCCGTTCCACCTGCGGAGTGAGGCGCTGCAGGCTCGTCGGCAGGTCGACGTAGCGGGCGTCGGCGACGCCTCGGAAGACGAAGCGGGACCGGAAGCGGCCGGTGCTCAGGCTCGGCTTCGGCTCGAAGAGGAGGGAGAAGAGGTGGCTCCAGCTCTCCGCCACCACCTCGGTGGTATCTCGGGTGGTCATGCCTTCATCCTAAACCAGAGCGAACCGTGCTCCACCATGGCGCTGCGGCTTGAGCGGCCGGGGCGGGCGTGTTAGAAAATCGCCGTCCATGCTTTCACTCGATTTTTGGATTCGGCCCGGGCTTCGCGGTTTTCGACCGCTTCGGGGGATCGCCACCTTGGCCCTCCCGATACTGTGCCTCAGCTCGGTGGGGTGTTCTCCGCCGGACCGGGGGGAAGGGGACGGCCCGCCGCAGCCGACCCTGGCGCCGACCCGGGGCTACATCCTGATCTCCGCCGACACCCTGCGGGCGGATCGCCTCGGCTCCTACGGCCATTGGCGGGACACCAGCCCCCACCTCGACGCCCTAGCGGCGGAGGGGGTGGTCTTCGAGCGGGCCTTCGCGTCGGCGCCGTCGACCCTGATCTCCCACATGTCGATGTTCACGGGCCTCCACCCGGGCCAGCACGGCGTCGACGGCCCCCGCAACAACGTGCTGCCGGCGGAGGTGACGACCCTCCCCGAGATCTTCCAGCATGCCGGCTACCGGACTTCCGGACACACCGAGGGCGGCTACATGAACGGCGCCCACGGCTTTGCCCGGGGTTTCGATGTCTTCACCGATTCGCCCTGGCAAAGCGTCACCGATGTGGAAGCCACTTTCCGGCACGGCACCGACTTCCTTCGGGACCTGGGGCCCGACGATCCGTTTTTCCTCTTCCTCCACACCTACACCATCCACGATCCCTACGAGCCACCCGAGGAGGAGCGGGCATCCTTCGCGGACGACGGCGAGGACCTCGATTTTCGGCCTTCGGGGCATGCCTTGGCGGAAGTCAACCAGGGCCGTCGCGTCCTGACCGAGGGGCAGGGCAAGCGACTCGGGGCCCTCTACGACGCAGGGATCTACTACTTCGACGGTGTCCTGGGCCGCTTCCTCGATGAGTTGGAGGATCTGGGGCTGCGGGATGAAGTGACCTTGGTCCTGACCTCCGATCACGGCGAAGAGTTCCTCGAGCACGGCCGCCTGCTCCACACCCAGGTCTACCCCGAGGGCCTCCACGTGCCGCTCCTGGTGCTGCATCCGGATGCCGCTCCTCGCCGGATCGAGGCACCGGTGCGCATCATCGACATCGCCCCGACCCTGTGGGGGCTGGCGGGTCTCGACGGGGTCGAGACCACCGGCCGAAGCCTGGTTACGTACCTCGCGGGCGGTGAGCTGGAGGAGACCGACGCCTACGGCGAGGTGAACTTCGACAGCTCACAGAAGACCCTGGTGGGGCGCTACGACGGGGTGCTCTACCAGCTGGTGAGCCGCCGCCCCCTCACCGATCCCGACGGCGGCACCTGGGTGGGTGAGAGCCTGGACTTTGAGGCGTCCAGCGAACGGCTCGAGTTCCGCGCCCTTGCCTACCACGAGCCTCGGACCATCGAGCTGCGGTTCGGCGATCAGCTGCTGCGCACCGTCGAAGTGGCGCCGGACCGTTGGAGCAGCGTGACCGTCGAGCTGCCGCCGGATCCCAGACCTTTGGCACTGCGGCTATCGTCGCCGTCCTGCGTCTCCCCGAAGGAGGTGGGGGCGGGGGAGGACATCCGCTGTCTCGCCTTCAAGGTGGCGGGCCTGCCGTTGGCGGAGCTGGAGCTCTACGACCTCGACGCCGACCCCGGGGCGGAGGTGAATCTGGCGCAGGAGCGCCCCGACGTTCTGCGGCGCCTGGCCCGGCGCCTGTCTAGTCAGCGGCACGAGCCGGTGGCCCAGCCCGGTCGTCGGGAACTCTCCGAGGAAGAAGTCAAGGCCCTTGAGGCCCTCGGCTATCTCTGAAGGGCTGACGAGGATGTCCTAGGGCCGCGCCGAGGATCTAAGGCCGCGCCGAGGCCGGACGGTTGTTCAGCCCAGGCCCTGCTCCAGGTCGGCGTCGGCATAGTCCGCGACGTCCCCACCCCGGGATTCGGTACCCTCGGCTCCACCGTCCCCCTCCTGCTGCCGCTGTTCGGCGAGCACCTCTTCGACCCCCTGTCGGATCGCGGATTCGCTGTAGCCGCGAATGATCCGGCCGTCGATATCGAGGACCGGCACCCCGGCGGAGGGGCCGGCCTTGGCGGCGTGCTCGCGGCGGGCCTCCGGGTTCTTCTCGATGTCCTTCTCTACGAAGTCGGCGCCGAGCTCCGTGAGCAGGGTACGGGCCTTTCGGCAGAAGCCGCACCAGCTGGTGCTGTAGAGGATGATCTGCGGCGGAAGGTTCGCGTCTTCGGCTGCGGCGGCCCCGGCCTGGGGGATGTCGGCGTTGGTGAGGACCATCACCGGCGTGGGTGCCGCGGGACGCTCTACGGCGTCGTTGCCTTCCTCGACGGCGGCGTCCGCGGGGGAGGCTTTCGCGTCCCGGGTCGCGATCTCACTGGCCTCCATATCGAGGTTGGACAGCCGCATCGAGCGGAGGGCACCCCCCGGATCTTCGAAGACCACGAGGCGACCGCGGACCTGCCATGGGCCTTCGGTTTCGATCCGCTCGCCGGTCTCCGTCACCAGCCAGTCTGCGGTCGCCGGTGCGGCGGCCAAAAGAACCGCGGCCAGGCAGAGGATCAGTGTCCAGGGGACGCGGGGGTCGATCGAGCGGAAGAGAGTCGGTCGCGGCATGATGGGTCTCCGAGGGTGTCGAGGGGGCGGCCAGGGCGGCGCGGCGTCCGGTGATCTTACCACCCCGCCCGTCAGGCTTCGGCCGAGGGACGGGCAGAGACGATGGCCGTGGCTTAGGTTCCAGTAGCATATCGAAATGGGGTAAGATTTCGCTCCGCGGCGCCGCCGGCGCTGATCCGACCTGGAGAATCCCACCCGATGCAAGCCTACCTACGCGTCCCCTTGGCCTTCCTGATCTGGTTCGCCGCCGCCTCGGCGTCGGCCCAGCCGGTCGTCTACCTCGCCTTCGGCGATAGCATCACCCACGGTCTCGGCGACGGCAGCGTGTCTTGCGGCGGCTCCCCGGGGGGCTACCCACCCCGGCTGTCGAACAACTTGGAGGATAGGGCGCTCGCCAACGAGTTTCGTACCTTCGGGGTCTGCGGCGAGCTCACCAGCCAGGGGGTGTCGCGGATCGACCAGGTGCTGGCGAACCACCCCGACGGCAACATCGTCGTGATCATGGAGGGCACCAACGACCTGTCGAGCAACAACATCTCGGTGGAGTCGATGCGCTTCAATCTCAACTCCATGATCGACAAGGTTCGCGACGCCGGCATGGTGCCGGTCCTGGCTCCTCCGATCCCACGGGCCCCGGAGGCCGGCGACAACGCCCGAACGGGCTTCCTCACCAGTCTGCTGCGTACCGACGCGCAGGAGGCCGACGTCGATTTCGCCAACGTTTTCGACGCCTTCCTCAACATCCCGAACGTCTACAACCGCTTCTACTCGGATCCCTTCCATCCGAACTCCAGCGGCTATGGACTGATGGCGAACACGTTTGTCGTCGCCGCCACGTCCGCCGCCGATCGTCTCGTGGTCGATCCTCCGGAGCCCTGCGTCGAAGGGCCCGAAACCCTGTGCCTGGCGGAGGGCCGGTTCACCGTCGAAGTGGAATGGACGGACTTCGAGGGTATGGAGGGCCGCGGACAGGCGGTCCCCCAGACCGGAGATACCGGATTCTTCTGGTTTTTCGATGAGAAGAACCTGGAGCTGGTGGTGAAGGTGCTCGACGGCACCGCCTCCAACGGCAATTTCTGGGTCTTCTACGGCGCCCTGTCGGACGTCGAGTACACCCTGACCATCACCGACAGCGAGACCGGGCGGCGCCGCATCTACGAGAACCCCTCCGGCAACCTGGCGAGCGTCGGCGATACCGGCGCGTTCCCCGGGGACGACGACGGCGGCTCCGCCGGCGACGGACGGAGCTTCGACTCCGGACCCGCCGTGGCCACGCCTGCCCCCAACGGCCGAATCTTCGCCCTGCCGAAGGCTCCCCGGGAGACCGACGGCACTTGCACCCCCGACGAGACCACCCTCTGCCTGTCTTCGAGGTTCCAGGCCACCGTGCGCTGGACCGACTTCGACGGCAACAGCGACGCCGGCATGTCCGGCACCCTCACCGACGAGACGGGTTACTTCTGGTTCTTCGACGAAAACAACGTCGAGCTGGTGCTGAAGGTGCTCGACGGCCGGATGTCGAACGACCATTTCTGGGTCTTCTTCGGCTCCCTGTCGAACGTCGAGTACGTGCTCACGGTCACCGACACCGTCACCGGCGAGACGATGGAGTACACCAACCCCCTGGGCACCTTCGGCAGCCTGGCGGACACCACCGCCTTCCTGGTCCCGGAGTAGCTCGGTTTGGCACCGGCGGCGGCCGCCCAAAGACTCGGCCCTCACCAGAGAGCCACAATGTCCCGGATTCGACCCTCCTGAGAGTTTCACGCGGGTAGGGTCCAACTGATGGGGCCGGCATACGAGCACAAATTCGCCCGGCACCTATCTAGGCACAACGAAGGCTGGTCGTTGCGTCTTGTGAGTAGCGGTTCAGGATGCCCCCTGGCTGTTCGGCTTCCCGCTTGACTCTTTCAGGAGGTCCGAGGGAATGAGTGGTCCCTCGCAAGAGTGCTCTTCGCGTTCTATTCGTCCACTGTGTGAGCTGGCATGGCCTGTCCGCCAAGGCCGACATGATGCCCAACTGGCCCGGGTGGGGTCCTCATCACATGATTATGGTCCAGGAAGTGCGCTTCTCCAGTCTTGTGGCGAGTGACCGACAAGTCAGTTCCTGAACCGTAACTTTTGTGGGTGATTCTCAAGGAGTGTTCATGAGACTAAGTATTTCCGCAGTACTCTTTGCTCTAGTCCTGCCGGCTTTCGGAAGTTCCACCGAAACAGTCACTGTTCGAAGGAACGCAAGTACTCCCTCAGCTGAAGGCGACCTGGCCACGTTGGCTACCGCCATGGAGAAACTGAAGAATTTGCCATGCAGCAATCCACTGAGCTGGTACTACCAAGGAGCCATGCATTGGGTGCCCAACGACGAGAGAGACGGCAGCAAGCTGGTTGATGGCGCGGTGCTTTGCCCCTCCTATAACGGTACTGACGAAAAACTCAAGCCAGCTTGGAACAACTGTACTCACAAGCCAGGAACTGAGCTTCATTTCTTGATCTGGCACCGCCTATACATCTACCATCTGGAGTTGATAGTCAAGGAGCAAGGCGGAGATCCAGAATTTGGACTTCCGTATTGGGACTATACTAATCCGCAATATCGAGTGATGCCCGGGGCATTCAGGGACGCTGACGGCAGTCTCTATGAGGCTGGACGTTTTCCTCCGCTGAATAGGGGAGAGGCTATCGATTCTAGGATGGATCGCTTCCTGGACTTGACTAAGTTGATGCAGAATCGCACATATGAGAGCTTCAATTCGACCATTGATGGTGCGCCGCATGGTGCAATGCATGTTTACATCGGTACAGGCTATGAGGGCTTCCGATCCTATAACCGAGTCTACCAAACTCAGCAGTCTGGATTGATGGCTGAAGTCCCCTCTGCCGGGTTCGATCCAGTTTTTTGGGTCCATCATTCGAATATTGACTTCATCTGGCAGAGCTGGATGAACTCTCCCAATGGGGCATTCCCAGATCTTGAACAGCTCGAAGCTTCCCCGATACCATATCAGTTCTTCGATCCGGAGGGCAACTTGGTAAGTTACACGGTCCAGGAGGCTTACGATAAGGCCTTTGGTTTGCCCGTCACCTACGATGTTTTCCAAGCGGGAGAGAGCGAGGTCATGCCAAGGTTTGACTTTGATGGTAAGGGCAGAGTGACCACCTTCACTATAGACTTGGCGGACTCATCAAGAGTTCTGGCCGTCAAGAATGAAAAGCGAATCTATATGCGCGTGGTTGTTTCATTCGCAAGGGAACCGACCAGTGCCTTTGAAGTCTATGTCAGCAACTCCGGCGGAAGAGATGTTGAGAGCGTCGAGCAGCTTGCAGGGCTCATGACGTTCTTTGGTGCTCAGCACCATGCAGCTCACCATCCGGGACATGGCGTCGCCGGCCATGGCGGTAGGATTCAGAAAGAATTCCGCTTCGATGTCACTGATGAGGTTGATCCGAACAACCTAGAAGGAAAGGCAGATATTCACATCAGAAAGGTCGGAGATCCTGAAGACTCTGATGAGGTGACCATCGAGAAGATTGTTTTCGAGACAGAGTAGCCGCAAGTTCACCTCCCGCGAACAGGTTCGGTGAATCGCCAGGCGGCTATGCATCGTCAGGCTGCCTGGCGCGAATGGCACGATGATCGAGGGAGGAGGTGGACTCGGGCGTTCGAAGAGCCTGCTAGGCTCACTTCTGCCTACCGGATTTCCGGATGAGAATCCAGAGTGTCTCAGGAATCCAGCCACGAGTCGTCAGTTTCAAGGGCATCACCCACTACGTCCCCATCCGCTATCGAGCAGACCTTTGACGTGTTCGGCCACGGTCTGCTCCTGATCCTCGTAGGTGTCTGCCTCGTACCGGTAGGTGTAGACATGCTCGTCTGAGGAGCTTGACGCACCAGGTGTTGCCGCCTCCGTCTGTGCCGATGGCGAAGTAGCCCTCGAAGCTAGGGACCTTCTCGACGGCTCGCGAGTCGACGCTGTTGTAGGCGATGAAGCTACGGGCGGTGTGGAAGAGGCCGTAGTCGGGACTCAACCAGCGCCAGGAGTCATTGTCCTGCGCCTCGGGGTGGAAGAGCTGATCTGAAAATGGTGGACCAGATACGAGCATAGATGTGCCGGGATCTCGACGCAGGTCGCCGACACCGTCACCGGCGAGACGATGGAGTACACCAACCCCCTCGGCTCCTTCGGCAGCCTGGCGGACACCACCGCCTGCCTGGTCCCGGAGTAGCACCGCGCGGCCGTGGCGGCCGCCCTAGAGCCTCAGCCAGCACTGGCGGGCACAGCGTCAGCGGTTTGTATTCCGATGGGAGCGCCTGACCTCTAGGGAGCCCGCACCGTCGCCGATGCGTGGCCGAGAAGCGGCCCTGATTTTGGTACCATCCGGCGCATGATTTTTGCGCCCGAGAGTTCGACCGTGGTGCCTCTGTCGACACCGCTCGACGCCCGTCCGGCCTCCGCCTGACGAGCAGCCCATGGCGACCTCGGGTAGCGACCTTCCCCGTTGGCTGGGCCCCTATCGCCTCGAGAACGTGCTCGGGCGCGGCGGCATGGGTGTCGTCTACCTGGCCTACCACGAGCGACTCGATCGCCGCGTGGCGGTAAAGCGCGTGCTCGCCGAGCGCACCAACCCGAAGCGCCGCGCCCGTTTGCGCCGGGAAGCACGCACCGCGGCCCAGCTTTCGCATCCCAACATCGTTCAAGTCTTCGACCTGATCGAAGGCGACGAAGACGATTGGATCGTGATGGAGTTGGTGGACGGGGTACCGCTGAACGAGCGTCTGAGCGATGGCCCTTTGAACGTCGACTTGGCCTTGACGTTCGCGCAGCAAGTGGCGGAAGGACTGGCGGCGGCCCATGCCTTGGGCATCATCCACCGCGATCTCAAAACAGAGAACGTGATGGTCTTGGCCGACGAACGGATCAAGATCCTCGACTTCGGCCTGGCCAAACGACTCGGTCCCCGTCAAGAAGAAACCTATGGGTTGTCCGTCGCGGGCCAAGTTCTGGGCACCGGCCGGGCCATGTCGCCGGAGCAGGCACGGGGAGCTGAGGTCGGGCCGGCTTCCGACCTCTTCTCGCTCGGGGTCATGCTCTACGAGATGCTCACGGGCATCTCCCCATTTCGAGGTCCAACCGTAGCGGACACGCTGAGCAACGTGCTGACGCTTCAGCAAACACCCGCGGTCGACATCGTGGCCGAGGTGCCCAATTCCCTCAGCCGGCTCGTTGATCGCCTGTTGAGCAAGGCGCCGGAGCTTCGGCCGCCCAGCGCCCAGGTGGTTGCCGAAGACCTTGCAAGACTCATCGACGAAGGGCGCGGAACGACGACCCGTTCACCCGAAACCCTTGCCGATGCCCACCCCCAGGAGGCAACCGAGGAGCCGACGGCGCCAACGCCACCGGCCGTCCTGGCCTCAGAGGCAAGAGCCACGCCCAGGCCAAAAGAGCGGCGAACCGATATTGGACGCCGTCGCCTTTATTCGTTTCTGCTTGCCGCACTCGGTGCCTTGGCAGTGGTTTTCCTGGTCGCTCGACCGTGGCCCTTCCATTGGACCTCAATGCCGCCGGGCCTGGACTCCCAGCCTCTCCGACCCCAGGCGGACGACCCTCTGGCCCTTTACCAAGCAGGGATGGAGGCGACCCGAAGACCGGATCAGTCGGAGAGCCTCAACCGGGCCGTTCAGATCTTTCAGCAGCTCCTCGAAGAGGATAGCGAATCCGCGGCGGCCCATGCGGGACTAGCGCGGGCGTATTGGCACAAGGCGGGCAATTCCGTGTCAGATCCCGTCTTTGCCGAGCAGGCGTCGGCGGTGGCCCGGGAAGCCGTGCGACTCGATCCCTACCTTGCCGACGCCCAGATAAGCCTGGGTTTGGTCCATCTTCTCCAAGGACACCCGGAGGAGGCGCAGCGGGCCTTCGAGACCGCCCTTGAATTGGATCCCGACGAGGCCGACGCGCTCTACGGCATGGGGAAGGTGGCGCAGGCTGGCGGTCTGCCAAAGGAAGCCGAAGGGCACTACCGCCGCGCTGTCGCGTTGCGCCCTGCCACCCTTTACTACAATGCTCTGGGCGCGCTCTTCTACGAGAACGGCCGCTACGGCGAGGCCGAGGAACGTTTTCGTCTGAGCCTCGAATTGGCGCCGGACAATATCTACTCTCTGCGCAACCTGGCCGGCATCCTCCACTTCCAGGGGCGCATCGACGAGGCCGCCAGCCTGCTACAGGAAGCGCTCAAGATTCGCCCGGAGGCCTCCCTCTATTCGAACCTCGGCGCGATTTTCTTCGATCGCGGGCTGTACACCAAAGCCGCGGATGTCTTCGAAAAGGCCTTGGAACTGCAAGGGGCCAACGACTTCGTTTTCTGGACGAACCTTGCCGACGCCTATCGTCAGATACCCGGTAAGGAAGACGCCGCCCGGAGCACCTACCGCCGCGCCCTCCAACTGCTCGATCGGGCGGTGGCCGCGGCCCCAGCGGATGTACGCATGGTCAGCCGCCGCGCGCTCACCTTGGCCCGGGCCAACCGCTGCGAAGAAGCGCGGTTGGACATCGCTGACGTCCGCAATCTCGACTCGACGAGTGACGTCTTTTCACACTACCGCCTGGCAATTTCCGAGGAGCTGTGCGGGGATCGCCACGACGCCCTCGGCAGCCTCGAGACGGCACTGCGGGGCGGCCTGTCCCTCTCCGCCGTCGAACGCGAACCGGACCTCTTGGACCTTAGGGCTGACCCTCGCTTTCATCACCTGCTGATGAAGTTGGAAGAAGCGCAATGAACCGCCTCAGCGGTTCGGGCCCCTGGCGTCGCTGACGATGATCTCTGGGTCGAACACATAGCAGCGCCGTTCACCGTTGATCATGGCGACCACCTCGCCGGCAAACTCAAACCGGAACGGGTCACTCGCACAGGTCGCCAAAACCACGGAATGGGGGCCCCCTGAGCTGTACATCGGAACAATGTCGCGGGTCGGCAAGGCCACCGTGGGGCTGTACACCGGGCTCTTGCGGCTCTCGACCTTCGAGTCCACCGTCCAGACGCCCGCGGGTTCCGTCAAGGGTTGTACCTCAAACCCGCTGGCGGGATCGGTACAGTGAAACGTCATCTGGGCCTCGAAGTCAAACTCGCCGGGGTTGGGCTGCGCGAGGTTGGTGATGTCGACCAGGCGGAACGTGAGCTCATCGCCGGGCTCGAAGCGCGTCCACCAGTCGGGCGACGTCTGCCGGTGGGGCTGCAGGCGAATCGGGGCGTTCTGCAGTGGGTAGAGCTGCTTGGTGGGATCCGTGTGCGCGATCGTGGTTGCGTTGAGGTTGATCCCCAACTCGATCCGGAACTTCCTAGCATTCTCGGGCATCTCGATCCTCTCCGGTTGTTTCGTTCTCTGCGATTGGACGAACCTCCACCCGCCGTCGACGGCGGCGCTCGATCAAGACTACCCAAACGCGCCCGTCACCGGGTCTTCGAGATCCGGTGACGGGCCCCCTCGCTCCTCGAGGTCAGAGCATCGCGATGAAGTTGAACGGGCGATCCGACATCTCGTTCCCCTCACTCGAAACGCGGATGGCGACGCAAATCTGTGTCGCGCTCACGTGGTTCAGCGAGATCGTGCGGTTGGAGCCGTCGGAATTGCAGTCGCCATCGTTGACCATCACCGTCGCCACCACCACCGGGGTCGAGTTAAAGGTCCCCGGCGCTAGGTCGATCTGAAACTTGCCCGTACCCAACTTCGAGACGCTCTTGATCTGCCCACTGTTGATCGAGACGCCGCCGCCGGAGGTGATGCTGCCGTAGATTGTCGTCATGTTCTGGCTCCTGCTCAGAAAGTGTTCGTGGTGGACGGCTGCTCAAGGCGACCGTCGGTTGATGTGCAAGAGGCAGAGAGCAATGGTGATGCCAGGCCTGTAGGCCGTCGCCCAGAAGTCCGATCTCCGGTCCAGGAAAGAGTGATAAGCGTCTTATTTCCAATATTTGAGGCCGTCACCAACAACGCCGAATGCGGGCCAGCCTCGCCCTGGGACGGCCATTGCCAAACCGTCGAACGAGATCGATGATCGTCGATCGATTTCGAGAAGCGTCGGCGGGCACGGTCGACGGATACACTAGCGCCCATGTCCGGAGATCCCTCGTCCAGCCTGACCCGGACCGCCAGCGGGACCTGGAACCCGGCGACGGCCGACGACTGTCTCGTCCCGGGTTTGACGGTGATCTACCACCCTGATCTGTCCCGTGTGGGCGAGCGAACCGTGCTCGCCGGTCTGGACCGCGGGGGCGCGGCCCGCTTGTCTCGGCAGACCCCGGATTTCGCCCACCCCGGTTCGATCGGGACCAGTCGACCGCTGGAAGATCCTCGCCTCAGTCGGACAGCCATCCTCTTCGCGGGCAGCGAGGGACGCATCGTCATTGACCGCGGAGCGAGTCGAACCCGCCTCGAAGTCGTCGAGACGGGGACGATCCTAAGGACGGTGAACACGTCCTTCGCGGTCGAGATCGAGGGACTCGGGAAGGGCGTGATTCTCTTGCTCGGTGGTCGGGTCGTTCTGCTGCTTCACCTCCTCGATCCCGTTCCCCCGGAAGCGACCCCAGCCTTCGGATTGATCGGCGAGAGTCAGGCCCTGTGGCGCCTTCGTCGAGATATCGTGCAGACGGCCGATCTCGACACGCCGATCCTGCTCCGGGGCGAGTCGGGTACCGGTAAGGAATTGGTGGCACGGGCGATCCACCAGGCTGGGCACCGTCGTCGCAAGCCCTGCATCGCCCTCAACATGGCCGCCGTACCCCCCAACCTGGCCGCGGCCGAGCTTTTCGGCGCCACCCGGGGCGCCTATACCGGCGCCAGCCAACGCCGCGCCGGACACTTTGCCCGCGCCCACGGTGGCACCCTCTTCTTGGACGAAATCGGTGAGACGCCCCCTGAGGTTCAGGTTCTCTTGCTGCGGGCCCTGGAATCCGGCGATATCCAACCTGTTGGGTCTGAAGCGACGGAACGCGTCGATGTGCGGGTGATTTCCGCCACGGACGCCGACCTAGAATCGGCCATCGACGCCGAACGATTCCGCGCGCCCCTGCTTCATAGGCTAAGCGGGTATGTCATCCGGCTGCCGGCCCTTCGCGATCGACGGGAAGACATCGGCCGCCTTTTCGTCTTCTTTCTGCGCCGAGAGCTCGAGGCGGTGGGGGCGCTGGATCGCTCCAGGCCACGGTCGAGACCTTGGATTCCAGCGGCACTCGTTGCCCGACTGGCCGCCTGGCATTGGCCCGGAAACGTGCGCCAGCTCGCCAACGTCGTGCGCCAGTTGGTGATCGCCAACCGCGGTTCAGATCCCGCATCGCGCTTCGATGAGGTGGAGGCCTTGTTTGCATCGACCGAGCCGGCTTCGGTGCCCACACCGCGCCCCGATGCGAGTCCTGTCCCCGCACCGTCACTCGGCCGTCGACGCCCCTCGGACCTGCGCGAAGCGGAAATCGTCGCGGCGCTTCGGACTCACCGCTTCCGCCCATCGGCCGCCGCCGACGCCCTCGGTATTCCGCGGTCTTCGATCTACGACCTCATCAAGAAAGTCTCCGGCCTTCGCAAAGCCGCTGATTTAGGCCTGGACGAGATCAAAGAAGCCTTGGACCGGGTCGGCCCCAGCCTCGAGTCGGTGGCGGCGTATTTGGAGGTGTCGGAAAGCGCCCTCCGCCGACGGCTGCGCGAGCTCGATTTTCCCATCCCTAGGTAATCCAGGATCCCGACGCGGGTCTTAGGGATCATCCCGTACGATCGCTACAACGAGGCCCACCAGGGCTTCGAGATCGCGGAAATCGAGGATCTCGATCGGCGAATGGGAGTGGAGCCCCGGCCAGGAGAGCGGCACGCTGGGGATGCCGTAGGCCAGGAAGGGCTGGCCATCGGTGCCGCCCCAGGTCACGCCCAACTGGACAGGAATCCCCTCGGCTTCGGCGACCGCATAGACGGCGTCGACCCGGCTTCGGGGAGCGAAGTTGATGCTTTCGAGGACCCGGATCACCGCGCCCTCCCCCAGCGGGCAGTGGGCGTTGCCGTCGTGTTCCAGGGGAGCGTCGGAGGATACGAAGGTGTCGACCGGATAGACGACATCGGCGTCTTGGAAGCGCTCCGCAAGGACTTTAGCGCCGAGCAGGCCGACCTCTTCTTCGACGGACCAGGCCAGGGTGATGCGGCGGGTGAGCGCCGCCGGATCGATCCGGGCCGCGGCCAGCAGCAGGGCGAGGGTGCCGGCCCGGTCGTCGAAGCTCCTCGCCACCGCCCGATGGGTTCCTAGGCGCGCCATCTGTTTGGGCATGGAGACGGTGGTGACGCCGGCCTCCACCCCCAAGGCTGTCGCCGCGTCCCGCGTGTCCACCCCGAGGTAGACGGTGAGCGGCTCCTCGGAGGCGCGCCGGGTAGCCCCGTGGGCGTCGGCCCTCGGCTCGAAGACCCCCGGGACCGATCCGTCCGCGGTGTGGACGAGGGCCGCTTGTCCCTCCCAAAGCCAGTCGAACATTCCGCCGCGGTGCTCCAGTTCGAGGCGGCCGTCGTCGCGGACCTCGCGGACCCGGTAGCCGATCTCGTCTAGATGGGCGACGAAGACAAGGTGCTCGTCGCCCTGGCCGAAGGTCACGGTCAGATTCCCCTTCGCGTCGGTGACCGGCTCCGCCCACGACGGCAGCATTTCGATGACCCGCTCCCGCACCGGTCCCTCGGCGCCGCTGACGCCGTAGCGTTCGATCAGGCCGGCGAGGGCCGCTGCCAGCGGGCCGTGGGGCAACTCGGAGTGCGTCGGGTCGGGCTGGGCCTCCGCCGACCGGCGGTCGCCGGGCAGCGGGGGAGCCGGTGGCGCCGGGCGTTCGACGTCGCCGCCGGCGAGGGCTACCCAAGCCTCCGCAAGCCGGCGCACGTCGGCGCTGTGGATGAGCTCCACGGGGCTGTCCTGGTAGCGGGTGGGAAGTCCCAGGTAGGAGACCTGGGCGTCGCCCCACCGCGGTCCACCGGTGGCGGGGAAGCGGAAGCGCGCCAGGTGCGGAGCCCAGACGGTGCCGGGAACTGCCCGGTGGGGCCGATCCCTCAGCGCTCCGTGTCCCGGCTCCGGCATGGGCACCGGTTTCATCGCGCGCCCCTCGGCCTCGAACCCGAAGTTGTGGCTGAACAGGTGGGCGTCCTCGAAGGGGCCGTGGCTGTGGACGACTGCCTCGAGGCCCTTGCCGTTCAGGCGGCCCAGCACCGTCCACGCCAACACGACGGTGCCGTCGACTCCGGTCGCCGCCAGCCGCCGCCCGGCGTCGGCGAGGGCGATGGCGGCGGCCTTGCCTTGGATCGACGGCGCGGCGAGGCGGTCCCCGGCGAGGCGGACCGGGCGCCTCTCCAGGACGACCGGATCCAGCAGGCGAATCCCCAGGGCTCGGACGTCTTCGGGCGAGTCGGCCCCGACATTGACGTAGGCGCCCCTCCAATCGAACGGCGGGGCGTCACCGAGGCGATCCCCGCGGAAGGCGCTCAGGTGGATCGACGGCACGACCACGGCGCCGTAGACCTCGCCGTGGTGGGCGGTCGAGACGGTGACCTTGTGACCTTCGAGGGATTGATGTGCCAACGCTCCCCGGGCGGAGTCGGGTACCGGCGTGAGCCGGAGGTAGCCGTCGTCCTCGACGCGGCTGACCACGTAGCCCGGCTCGTCGAGCGGCGCCGAGAAGAGACGGCGGGGCTCCCCCGTTCCCAGGGTCAGCACCAGATTGCCTGCGGCGTCCTGCCGGACGTCCAGGCCGTCCAGGCGCTGTCGGACGAAGTCGGCCGCCGCGTCTTCGCGCCCGACGACGCTGGGGACCCGCGCCAGGGCGAGGATCTCGTCTTCGAGGGCTGGGGAGGACGCCGCGAAGGCGACCGTGGGATCGAGAAGGAGCAACCACAACAGCTGGGGGGCTAGGCGCATGACGGACTCCTTGGGTTGTCAGACGATTCAACCAATGAGTTTGCCATGGATGGACAGGGTTCTTGCGGAATCGGCCCTTTACATGGCCCCGCCTCGCTCCGATTCACTTCATGACGAAGCGCCGCCGTGACGGATCGAAACTCACATCCTCGGTGTTGAATGCAGCTTCGATCACGCCCCCGGCCTTCAGCTGGTCCGCGTCGTCAAACGACAACTCGCCCCCGTGGACGATCCACACCTGCCCTGCCAACTCCAGGCTGAGCTCCAGGTCATGGCTCGACAGCAGGACGATCTTCTCCGTGTCCTCTGCGTGTCGACGGAGCAGAGCCATGATCTCCACCCTCCCGGGGAGATCGAGGAACGCCGTGATCTCTTCGAGCACCATGATTTTCGAGGTCTGCGCCAGGGCCCTCGCGATCATGACGCGTTGACGCTCACCGTCGGAGAGGCTGTCGAAGGGCTTGGGGGCCAGCGCTTCGGCGCCGGCGAGCCGAGTCGCTTCGAGGACGATCCCTCGATCCTCGGCGGTCAGCCGGCCGCGCCAGTCCGCATAGGGCTGGCGTCCCAGCTCGATGAGTCCCTCGCCAAAAGGCCCGGGCTCGATACGCGCTCGGTGGTCACCGCGGAGACTGCCTGGGCCCGTTCCTGCGCGCCCATGGCCGGTATGGAGCGCCCCAGGAGGGACGCCGAACCGGAAATCGCGTGCGGGCGACGCGGGCGTTCCCAGAGGACCGAAGCCACGAATGTGTGGCTATCGGAGCGGGAAGAGCGCTTCGAGGATCTCGGCCATCCGGCCTTGCCACATGCCCCAGCCGAATCCGTCGTCGCTGACGAGGGTCTTCGGACGGTAGCCATTCTTCTCGAGGGTCGCCACCATGCTCTTCGAGTCTCTGCGGGCGTCGAAGTCCCAGAATGGATAGGAGCGGTCGTGGGAGCTCCATTGGAACACCAACTCCAGGTCGTGCTGCTTCCCCGAGGCCGCGGCCAGGAGATCCTCTTCGAGGGCGCCGTGCTCGTAGGACTGGACGGCCGCCCGTGAAACGGTCTCCGGGTGGTGCAGGGCGAGGAACAAGGACGCGAAGCCGGCGCCGCCGTAGAGGTCCTGGCCCATGACCGCGCGGGACTCGCGGCGGGGGTCGGTGCGGAACGTTTCGTCGAGCAGTGGGATCAATTCCTCGACCTGTGCCCGGGTGTAGTCGGCGGTCCCCAGGCCGCCGAGCTCGCCCCCGCGGGTCGGCACGAAGGCGACGATGACGGGGGCGACGGTTTCGCCGATCAGGTTGTCGAGGCTTTTGTCCATGGCCCCGTTCGAGATCGCCTGGGCAGCGTCGTTGACCAACAGCAGCGGGTAGCGGCCCGTGCCCTCGCCGTAACCCGGCGGCAGGTAGATCTGGAGCTCCCGCTCGTTGTCGAGCAGCTCGCTCTTCCAGGGAAGCGTCTCGATGCTGCCGCGCTCGCCCTCTGGATCCCGCAGGTGGGACGGGGGCCGCCAGCCGGCGGTCGCCAGCAGCGACCGCTCACTGTTTTCGGGGCCGGTCTTCCGCGGATTGCGGGGATCGGTCATCCGCTCGTCGAAAACCGAGAATCGATAGGAAAAGACGGCGTTCTTAGGCAGCTCGTAGCTTCGAAAGTAGAAGTCCGTCCCGGGGACCCGGTGCATGGTCTGCTCGGCGCCGCCGGGGATGAAGTTGCCGGAGATGGCGAGGTCGTCGACCTCCCCCCGGAACACGAAGTGCACCAGCTTCCCTTCGAGGATCGGCAGGGCCCCGTGCTCGGCGAGGAAGTTGTCGACCATCTCGCCCTTGTTCTCGGCCGCCGCGAGCTTCTCGACGAAGGCGCCGAAGTCTCCGCGCAACTCCCAGTCGGACTCTTCCCGCTGGGCGTCCTCGGTCCGCTCGGCAACGGCCGAAGGCGCCAGGCTCGCCTTCGAAATGCCGATCGCCGAGATGTCGGCCAGGTTGCGGACGTAGATCTTTCCAGCGGCGAAGCTCGGCCGCGTGAAGTAGCCGCGCTCCAAGGCCTTGAACCGCGACACCTCCGAGTACCCTTCCGGCGTCGCCTCCGCGATCACGATTTCACCGGAGCGGACCAGGATCACCAGGTGACCGTCGACCAGAACCAGGTTGCCGATGCCGGGCGGCCGCGATCGCCAGACCATCTCACCGGTGGCGGCGTCGACGCAGGTGAGGAAGCTGCCGTTGAAGCCGTAGAGGTGTCCCCCGTGGGGTACCGGCGTGGCGAAGTTGCCCTGGCTGCGCAGCGCGCGGGAGCGCCAGACCTCCGAGACGGCGTACCCCTCGGTGTTCTTGTCGACCTGGAAGAGGGCCGACTCGCGCCCGTCGATCAGGAGGATCCCGCCGTCCCCCACCGGCACGGGTTGGGCCGCCGCGAAGCCCCGGCCGTCGCCTTCGGTGTGCTGATGCCGCCACAGCACGTCACCGGTCTCGGGGGCCAGGCCGAGCAGGCTCCGGTCGGTGACCGCGACCAGCAGCGGCTCGCCCCCGAGGTCGAGCACCAGGGGCGACTGATAGGTGACGGGCTCGTCCCCGGTGGACCAGCGCAGCGTGCCGGTCCCGCGTTCGAAGGCCGAGATGGAACGGCCGTCGTCCCCGCCGGTCTCCACCACCAGCAGATCGCCGACGACGGTCGGCGCGGTGGTGAAGCCGGCCCCCGGCATCACGGCGCCGAAGTCGTCCACCAGGTCCAGGCGCCATCGCTCCTTGCCGTCGTCCAGGGAAACGGCGAACAGATCGCCCCAGGTACCCAGGGCATAGACCACGCCGCCATCGACGGCCGGCGTCGACAAGGGGCCGTCGTCGGCGTTCGTATCCCCCTTGTAGGTGTCGGAGATCCGGTAGCGCCACCGCTCGGCGCCGCTCTCCGCGTCCATCGCCACCAAGTAGTCCGACGCGCCGTCCGAGAAGGTGGTCACCAGCCGCCCGTCGACCACCAAGACCCCGGAGTAGGCCGAACCCAGGGGCCGCGACCACACCCGCTCGAGGTGGAAGGCGCCGTTGTCCAGAAGGCCGTGGCCCGAGGACGTGAGGTTGCCCGCCGGACCGCTCCAAAGCGGCCAGTCCGCTCCGTCCCGGGAAAGTGTGGCCGAGCGCTCGGTTCGGAGTTCGGGAACGTTTTTGGCAACGGCAACGCTGGCGAGGGCCAGCGGGATGAGGCAGATCGAGGCAAGACGGCGCATGGTGTCTCCTGGGGTCGGTAAGGGGCGCGTCGAACCCCAGAAGTCTCGGCCCTTCCCATCCCGCCGGCCAGGAATGGTTCCGTGATCGAAGTGATCTTGTTGTGATCTGCCTCGGAAGGGCGCTGCGACCTAGGTGTGGCGGGGATTCGAGATTCCGCCGGATCGCCCCGGTCCTTCGACGCCGCCGCGGATGCCTGGACGGGCGCCGCGGCGCCGGCGCACTGCCACCCGCTGTCGACGGCTCGCTCGCTTGTGCGCGGGTCGCCTCGGTGTTAATTTTCTGTTCCAGTCCCAGGGTAGCCAAAGCGAAACCCCTGCCGCCGTCGGCAGCGTCGTCGAAAAGGAGAACGGAAGTGACCACTCAAGAAGCACCGACCATCGAGGCCGCTCGGCCCGAGTTCAAGGATCGCTACGACAACTTCATCGGCGGACAGTGGGTGGCGCCCAAGTCGGGCGCCTACTTCGAGAATGTTTCTCCGATCCACGGTCAGCCCATCGGCGAGATCGCCCGGTCCAACGCAGAGGACGTCGAAGCGGCCCTAGATGCCGCCCACGCCGCCGCGGATGCTTGGGGGCGGTCCTCGGCCACCGACCGGTCGAACAGGCTCCTGCAGATCGCGCAGCGGATGGAGGACGACCTCGACGCCCTGGCCAGGGCGGAGACGTGGGACAACGGCAAGCCGATCCGTGAGACCACAGCCGCCGATCTGCCCCTCGCCATCGACCATTTCCGCTACTTCGCCGGCGTCATCCGCGGCGACGAGGGGGCGATCTCCGAGCTCGATGACGACACCGTCGCCTACCACTTCAAGGAGCCCCTCGGCGTCGTCGGACAGATCATCCCGTGGAACTTCCCGCTCTTGATGGCGACCTGGAAGCTCGCGCCGGCCCTCGCCGCGGGCAACTGCGTCGTGATCAAGCCGGCGGAGCAAACGCCGGCGTCGATCCTGGCCTGGATGGAACGGATCGCCGACATCCTGCCGCCGGGGGTGGTCAACATCGTGAGTGGATTCGGCCTCGAAGCCGGCAAGCCCCTGGCCTCCAGCAACCGGGTCGCCAAGGTCGCCTTCACCGGTGAAACGACCACCGGTCGGCTGATCATGCAGTACGCCTCCGAAAACATCATTCCGGTGACCCTCGAGCTCGGCGGCAAGTCGCCGAACATCTTCTTCGAAGACGTGCTCGCCGAGGACGACGCGTACCTCGACAAGGCGGTCGAGGGCTTCGTGATGTTCGCCCTGAACCAGGGTGAGGTCTGCACCTGCCCGAGCCGGGCGCTGATCCAAGAGTCGATCTACGACCGGTTCATGGAACGGGCCATCGCCCGTACCAAGGCGATCATCCAGGGCCATCCCCTTGAGTCGGCCACCATGCTCGGCGCGCAGGTCTCCTCGGAGCAGAAGGAAAAAATCCTCTCCTACTTCGACATCGGCCGGCAGGAGGGGGCCGAGGTGCTGACCGGTGGCCGCGAAGCGGACATGCCGGGGGAGCTCGCCGGCGGCTACTACATCGAGCCGACGATCTTCCGCGGTGAGAACTCGATGCGCATTTTCCAGGAAGAGATCTTCGGCCCCGTCGTCTCGGTGACGACCTTCAAGGACGCCGACGAGGCGCTTTCGATCGCCAACGACACCCTCTACGGGCTGGGTGCCGGCGTTTGGAGCCGGGACGCCAACACCTGTTACCGGTTCGGCCGTGCGATCAAGGCGGGTCGCGTGTGGACCAACTGCTACCACCTCTACCCGGCCCACGCGGCCTTCGGCGGCTACAAGCAGTCTGGGATCGGTCGTGAAAATCACCGGATGATGCTGGCGCACTACCAGAACACGAAGAACATCCTGATGAGCTACGACCCGAATCCGATGGGGTTCTTCTAGTGGCCAATCCGCCGGTGGAGCGGGTGGTGGCCACACCGGAGGCGCTCGCCCTGATCGACGAGATCAGGGCGGACCATCCGTCGATTCTCTTCCACCAGTCCGGGGGCTGCTGCGACGGCTCGTCACCGATGTGCTACCCGACCGACGATTTCAGAGTCGGGAGCCGCGACGTCAAGCTCGGCGAGATCGATGGGGTCCCTGTGTACATCAGCGGACCGCAGTTCGAAGCCTGGCGGCATACGCAGCTGATCCTCGACGTCGTTCCCGGCCGCGGAGGGATGTTCTCCCTCGACAACGGTCGGGAGCGTCGGTTCCTAGTTCGCTCACGTGTCTTCACCGACGACGAGCTCACCACCTTCGATTCGCAGCAGGGTACTTCCTGCGCGAACCCGAACGTGGGTTGATCCCGGAACCGGCGCTTCACGCGGGCGTCGGCGAGGGGCCGGCGCCCGTGGCGACGCCCCGACGTTCGGAGGCTGCTTCGGGACCGGCCCACCGGGGGCCGTCCGTGCTGGGGCTTCAGGGATCGGAGGGAACTAGATGACGGCGCTTGAGACTTCGCTTCTCCGACTCGGATAGCTCGGGGCTCATGCCGTAGAGGCTCTCCTCCCAGGAGCCGTAGCTCGGATTGGCGAACAGGAACCATTTTGTTCCCCACATAGCGCGATGCCGGTCGGCCAGCTCACGGCGGGGTTCCGGCGACGGCTGTCTGGCGCCGGAGACAAAGTCGTTCAGATCGTCTCCGAGCAGCAGGAGAATTCGATGGCTCTCGGCGACGGCCTGGCGCCGGGTGGTTTTGTCGGAGGTCCAGCCGTTCTCGCCGTTCATCAGCACCACGTCCCGGGATCCGTCGATCGGCATCTGCTGGCGCTCTAGGTTTCGCCGCGTCGCCGGCTCCTGGTCTGCGCCGCGGTTGGTGACGTAGAAAATTGTCACACCGAGGGAGGCGGCGTGCTGCAGGAACTCCCTGGCACCTTGAAGCGCCGGCGCCGCGCTCTGCCGAACCCAGCGGTCCCAAGTCGCCGGTTCGTAGACGAGACCTTCGGTGACCAACAGGGCCTGGAAACTGGAGTTGTCGAGGAGGGTCTCGTCCACGTCGGCGATGATCGCCGGCGGCAGCCCGGCCATCTTCGTCGTGTCCTGCTCCAGCGCCGCCGTCCACCGCCGGTCTTCGAGGGCCTGCTCTAAGCGCAGGGAGGCGAGCCGAAAAGTCTGCAGGTTCGTGGCCTGGAACTCCGCCGAGGTCTGCACCCAGAGGGTGGCGTCAAGTCCGGGGTGGTTACCGACGGGGGATGCGGCGGCCGGCGTCGCTACGGCTGGGTCGGCGGTTTGCGGCCGATGGGCGCACGCTGTGAGTATCGGCAGTATCAGGGCGGTGCAAGCGGCAGCGGTGTGGATTCGATTTAGCGGCATAGGCTGTCTCCCCGGAGCACTTTAGCGCATTCGATCGTCCTCCACCGGCATGGGTCGGGTCGCGGCGAAGCCCCGCCCGTCGCCTTCGTTGCGTTGATGCCGCCGCAGCACCTCACCGGTCCCGGGGGACGGCCCGGGGGTCCCCGCGTCGTCAATCCCCGAGGTAACGCTGCCAGCCTTCGGACTCCAGGCGCCGGGCCTTGTCCTCCACCGTCGCGGCCATGTTGGCGCGGTAGGCCTTGATCCGGTCCAGGAGGGCGTCGTCCGCGGCGCCGAGGATGCTGGCGGCGAGGATTCCGGCGTTCTTGGCCTGGTTGATCGCCACGGTGGCGACGGGGATGCCGCCGGGCATCTGGACGATCGAGAGCAGGGAGTCGAGGCCTTGGAGGTTGGAGGAGCGCACCGGGACGCCGATCACCGGCAGGGGCGTCAGCGCGGCGACCATCCCCGGGAGATGGGCGGCGCCGCCGGCTCCGGCGACGAGGACCCGCAGGCCACGCCCTTCGGCGTCCTCGGCGTATCGCACCATCCGGTGTGGGGTCCGGTGGGCCGACACCACGGTCAGCTCGTAGGGGACGTCGAGCTCGCTCAGAACCTCGGCGGCGTCCTTCATGACCGGTAGGTCGGAGTCGCTGCCCATGATGATGCCGACGCGTGGTTGGGTCATGCTGCTTCCTCGCCGCGGATGGTGATGAGATCGCGCACCTCGAGGGCTCGGGCACGCGCTGTTTCGAGGTCCGGGGCGACGACCGTCGCGTGTCCCATCTTGCGGTTGGGCCGAACCGAGCTCTTGCCGTAGATGTGCACGGTGCAGCCCGGTACGGCCAGGGCGTTGCGTAGCCCTTCGATCCGCGGCGTGCCGTGGGCCCCGGGGGCGCCGAGCAGGTTCACCATCGCGGCGGGGAGGAGCTGGTCCGTCACGCCGAGGGGGAGCCCGGCGACGGCGCGGACGTGCTGCTCGTACTGGCTGGTCACGCACGCCTCGATGGTGTAGTGGCCGGAGTTGTGGGGCCGGGGGGCGAGCTCGTTGAGGTAGAGGCGGCCTTCGGTGTCCAGGAACAGCTCGACGCCGAAGATCCCGATGCCCCCCAGCGCCTCGACGGCTGCGACGCCCATCCTGCGGGCCTCGTCGGCCACGGCGGAGGAGATGCGGGCGGGGGCGAGCAGGTGATCGAGGATGTTCGCCTTCGGGTCGAAGACCATCTCCACCACGGGGTGGGTCCTCACCTCACCGTCCGGCGTGCGCGCCACCATCAGGGCCAGCTCTTTGTCGATGGCGACCTTGCGCTCGAAAAGGGAGGGGCCGGGAAGCGCGTCGCCGGCGTCGGCCGCGGAATCCAGCACCTGCACGCCGCGGCCGTCGTAGCCGCCCCGGCGCAGCTTCTGGACCAGCGGGTAGCCGAATTCGGCGAGGGCTTCCGGCGTCGCCTCGTCCACGCCCTGATACTCCGGCATTGGGATGCCCGCGCCGGCCAGCGCGTCCCGCTGGCGGAGCTTGTCCTGGATGACTTCGAGGAGCGAGGGGCGTGGGTAGATCGTGTTCCCCTCCTCGGCGAGGGCGTGGAGGATGCCGGTGTCGATGTTCTCGAGGTCGTAGGTGGTGATGTCCGACGCTCGGACGATCTTCCGAAGACCCTCCGGATCCGTGAACTCCGCTACGATCTGCGAGCCGGCGAGGCGGCCCGCAGGCGACTGGGGGGCTGGATCGAGCACCGTGACCTCGAAGCCGAGCTTGGTCGCTTCGGTGATCATCATCCGGGCCAGCTGGCCACCGCCGATGATCCCGACGGCCATGACAGGGAAGGAGTGGTAATGCGCGGGTTCCACGGTCTCGCTCCGGCGGAAGTGGGTTGGGCTGCGAAGACACCATCCCCGGGCACCGGCCGCCTCCGGCCCGGGGACTGTCTTTCCGCGGTCGAATCCGTTGACCGCGGCGCCTTCATTCGAGGGCGGCAGTATACCCAGCGCTACCGGAGGGGAAATAGGGTCTCCAGGATCTCGGCCATGCGGCTTTGCCACATGCCCCAGCCGACGCCGTCGTCGCTCTCGAAGGTCTTGGGGCGGTAGCCATTCCTTTCGAGGGCCGCCACCAGGTCCTTGGCATCCCGGCGGGCGTCGAAGTCGTTGAACGGGCTGAAGAAATCGTTCGTGCTCCAGTGGAACAGCAGCTCGAGGTCGTGGGTCTCGCCCGAGGCGGCGGCCATCAAATCCCCTTCGAGCCTCCGACTCTGGAAGGACTGGGCGACGGCCCGGGAAACCGCCTCCGGGTGATGCAGCGCCAGGTACATGGCCGCGGCGGCGGCGCCGCCGAGGCGGGCCTGGCCCATGACCGCGCGGGCTTCTCGACGGGGGTCGGTGCGGAACGTCCTGTCGAGCAGGGGAATCAGCTCCTCGACCTGCGCCCGGGTGTAGTCGGCGGTCCTGGAGCCGCCGAACTCCCGCCAGCTGCCGGCCGGAACGAAGGCGACGATCACCGGCGCGACGGTCCTGCCGATCAGGTTGTCGAGGCTGTTGTCCATCTTCCCGAGCTGGAGTGCCTGCTCGCTGTCGTTGACCAGCAGCAGCGGATAGCGGGCGTCCCCCGCGCCGTAGCCGGGGGGGAGGTAGACCTGGACGTCGCGCTCGTTGCCGAGCTGCTCGCTCTTCCACCGCAGCGTCTCGATGCGACCGCGCCGGCCCTCGGGCTCGCGCAGGTGGGCCGGAGCCTGCCAGCCCGCGGTCGCCACGACCGACTGCTTCTCGTTCTCGGGGCCGGTCGTCTTCGGATTGGCCGGATCGGTCATCGTCTCGTCGAAAACCGAGAACCCATACGTAAAGAGGGCCTTCTCCGGCAGCTCGTAGGTCCGAAAGAAGAAGTCCGTACCTGCAACCCGGTGCATCGGGTCTTCGACGCTACCGGGGAGGAAGTTGCCGGAGATGGCCAGGTCGTCGACTGCACCCCGGAACACGAAGTGCACCCACTTGCCTTCGAGGATCGGCAGGGTCCGGTGCTCGGCGAGGAAGTCGTCGACCATCCTTCCCTTGTCCTCGGCCACCCTGAGCCTCTCGACGAAGGCGCCGAAATCTCCGCGCAGGTCCCAGTCCGCCTTCTGGGCACCGGTGGGGTCTGCTAGGCCCGCATCCGTGATGCCAATCGCCGAAATCTCGGTCAGATTTCGCACATAGATCTTGCCGTCGGCAAAGCTCGGCCTGGTGAAATAGCCGCGGTGGAGGGCCTGGACCCGCGACACCTCCGAGTACCCCTCCGGCGTCGCCTCCGCGATCACGATCTCACCGGAGCGGGCCAGGATCACCAGGTGACCGTCCACCAGCACCAGGTTCCCCTGGCCCGGCGGGCGCGACTTCCAGACCGTCTCGCCGGTGGCGGCGTCGACGCAGGTCAGGAAGCTTCCGGCGTAGCCGTAGAGATGCCCTTCGTAGGGCACCGCGTTGGCGAAGTTGCCCTGGCTGCGTATCGCGCGGGAACGCCAGATCTCCTCGACGGTATACCTCTCGTCGTTGGACCCCCCGGCGTTCTCGGCGACCCGGAAGAGGGCCGACTCCCGACCGTCGATCAGGAGAATCCCCTTGCCCCCATCGCCTTGCCCTAGCCGTACCGGTACCGGCTGTGTCGAGCCGAAACGCCGGCCGTCCCCTTCGGTATGTCGGTGGGTCCACAGCACCTCGCCGGTGCCGGGGTCCAGGCCGAGCAGGCTGCGGTCGGTGACCGCCACCAGCGAGGTCTCACCCCCCAGCTCGAAGGGCATCGGCGATTGGTAGAGGACGGAGTCGTCCCCGGTCGCCCAGCGGAGCTCGCCGGAGTCGCGGTCGAGGGCCAGGATCGAACGGCCGTCGCCGGCACCGGTCTCGACCACCACCACGTCGCCGATCGCCATCGGAGCCGTGCTGAAGCCGAAGCTGGGCTTCACGGCGCCGAAGTCGGCCACCAGATCCCGGCGCCAGCGCTCCCGGCCGTCCGCCAACGAGACGGCGAAAAGCTCACCCCTTGCCCCCAGGCCGTAGACCGCTCCGTCGGCGATGGTGGGGGTCGACAGGGGCCCGTCGTCGGAGCCGTCGCGTCCCCTGTAGGTGTCGGAGATTCGGTACCGCCATTGCTCGGCGCCGGTGGACGGGTCGAGGGCCACCAGGTGGTCCGACTCACCGTCGGAGAACATGGTCACGAGCCGGCCGTCCGCCACCAGGATCCCCGAGTAGGCGGAGCCTAGGGGGCGCGACCACGCCGGCTCGAAACCGAAGGCGCCGCCGTCGAGCAGACCGTTGCCCATCGACGTGAGGTCGCCCTCCGGGCCGCTCCACATCGGCCACTCCGCCCCGTCCTTGGGAAGGATGACCGAGCGCTCGGTCCGCGGCTCGGGATCGGCGACGGCGGCGGCGGCGGCGGCCAGGGCCAGCGAGAGGAGGTAGATCGAAGCATGCGACTTGGGGTGCAGAGTCTTTGGGCGCAAGGCGGAATCCTCGGCGGTTGGGGATCGGTGGCCGGGACTCGGGCCCGGGGGTGCCAGGAGTATTGGGCATGCCGATCCCGGCGGGCAGGAATGGTCTCGTGATCGATGTGATCTTGCCGTGATCGGTTGGATTGGGGGAGCGTGGGCGGCGGGCGTTGGGCGGTGCGGGGGATGGCTGGATCGAGGACATCGGCGGGCGTCGTCACCGGTACCTGAGGCATAATCGGGCCCATGCAGACGCTGGAGACCCTGCGGATCGGCGACATCGACGCCGAGCCTTCCCTCAACCGGCTCCACAGGGGGCACGAGGTGCTCACGGTCGAGCCCCGGGTGATGGACCTGCTGATGCTGCTCGCCGAATCGCCTGGACAGGTTTTCAGCCGGGATGAGATTCTCCAGCGCGTTTGGCCAGACACCACGGTCCAGGACGACGCCCTGCGACGCGCGGTGACCCTGCTCAGGCGGGCTCTCGACGACGACCCAAAAGAGCCGAGGTACATCGAGACCATCACCCGCCGCGGCTATCGCCTGGTGGCCCCCGTCTCGTCGCCGGATCCGGAGCCGAGTCCAGATCCAGCGCCCCCCGAAACCGCCGCGGGGGGCACACCTCGGAAGTTGGGCGGCATCGTGCTGCTCGTCGGCCTGAGCCTTGCTGCGGGCTGGTGGTTCCTGCGGGGAGGGGCTTCCGAGACACAGCCCGACCAGCTCGACCTGCGGCCCCTCACCAGCCTCCCTGGCCACGAGTCTGAACCCACGTTCTCGGCGGACGGCGGAAGCGTCGCCTTCCTCCACCGGGAAGACGGCGTGAGCACGTTAATGGTGAAGGGCATCGAGGACGGCGAGGCCCGAGGGATCCTGCAGCGGCCCCGCCTTTCGGCGCCGGCGTGGTCCCCCGACGGGACGCGTCTGCTGGTGGTGGCCAACAGTGAGGACTGCCAGATCCTGTCCGCCGAGGTCGACGATCCGTCATCGGCGGCGACCCTCTACACCTGCAGCGACGGGGAGCGGCTGGACACGGTCCTCCAGCCCGACGATGAAACCCTGATCTTCGCCCGTCGGCCCGCGCGTTTCGGCTCCCCCTGGAGGGTGCACCGCTACGACCTCGTCACCCGAGAGAGCACCCAGCTGACCCTACCTTCCGAGCCGGGGGGCGGAGACATATTTCTCGCGCTCTCCCCGGATCGGCGGGAGATCGCGGTGATCCGACATCTGGTGGGCCAGCGATCGAAGCTGCTGATTCTCGACTGGGCCTCCGGCGACCAGCGGGTGATCGATCCCTTCCCCGACACCTCCTGGCACGTCTCCTGGTCTCCTGACGCGAAGTCCCTTATTTTCGCCGACGGGACCGGCCTTTTCAGCTTCAGCCTGGAGGACGGTACGACCCGCCGTCTGATGTCGAGCTCGCGGGATCTGCGCCAGCCGTCGGTCAGCCCGGTGGGCCATCGGGTGGCGGTGGTGGATCAACGCCTCCTCGCCAACGTCGTCAGGCGGCCGAACCCGCTCGGTTCGGGGAGGCCGGACCCCTTGGCCAGCCCCGCCGGCGAGCCCGAGATCGTCGCCTCGTCCACGCGGATGGACTTCATGCCCCGTTTCGGACCCAGCGGGGATCGGCTGGCGTTCATCTCGGGGCGTTCGGGGCGATCGGAGATCTGGGCAACCCGGCCCGACGGCGGGCTCGACCTTCTTTTTGGAGTGGATCCCCCCAACCACATCCACGCGTTCCTTTGGTCCCCCCTCGGGGATCGGATCGCGGTTTCCGATCATCAGGCGCGGCTTCTGATTGTCGACGTCGCCACCGGCGACTCCGAGATCGTCCCCGGTTCGCCGTTCAGCGGTCAGCTCCTCGACTGGTCCGCCGACGGCTCGTCCATCTACCGGCTGGAGATCACCGACGGCTCCCCCGAGGTCTGGAGGGTCGGACTTTCGGACGGCAGCCGGCGGCAGGTCACCCGCTGTGGTGTGAGGGCGGCGCAGGAGTCGCCGGACGGGGGGTCCCTCTACGTGACCCGTCAGCACGCGCGGGGGCTGTGGCGGGTCGACCTCGACGGCGACGGTCGGCCGACGCCGATCCTCGAAGACGTGACCCTCTACACCTGGAAAGCGAGCGATCGCGGGCTCTACACCTTCGAACCGACGCTGCCGGAGCGCGGGATCTACTTCCGGGAATCGTTGGTGGGGGACCCGGTCCTGGTGGTTCCGCTGCCCGCGGCGAAGTTGGATTTCTCGGTGTCGAACGACCACCAGTGGCTCGCCTACGCCCTGGCCACCCCGCCGGACGGCGACATCATCCTCGTCGAGGGCTGAGCGAAACCGAAGGACGGGGCCGGGAGCTGAAGCTTGCGCATCGCGACCGCGTCCACGGCGGACACCCATAGGAACCATCGAGGGGATCGGGCCGGGATCTCGGCCCCGGGCTCCGGGGAGGAGGTTGCCGTCGAGGATCTATAGAGATATGGCCTTGAACGCACGGATGCGACTTTTGGAATTAATGAACCCGCTCCTTTCTTTATTTTTGGCTCGCACAGAGGCTAATGCAAATGTCTAGATTCAACCGGACCATCGACACGATCGACAAGAACATCACCCACGGGGTCTCCAGTGGGATCCTGCACCTGCTCTCGGGCGAGGGGCCCGCCGAAGGGAATCGGCTCGCCCTCCACGGCCGGGAGCTCACGACCTTCGGCTCCTACAGCTACCTCGGTCTGGAGCAGCATCCGGACCTCAAGGCGGGGGCCATCGAGGCTACGGAGCGGTACGGGACCCAGTTCGGCCACTCCCGCGCCTACATCTCCCTCTCCCTGTACGGTGAGCTCGAAGACCTGCTGGGGGAGATGTTCGGGGTCGACGTCCTGGTGGCCCCGTCCACCACGTTGGCCCATCAGGCCGTGCTGCCGGTCTTGGTGGACGACGACGACGTGATCCTCATGGATCAGCAGGTCCACGCCAGCGTTCAGACCACGGTGAAAATGGTCCGGGACCGCGGCGTCGCCGTGGAGCTGGTCCGCCACAACCGGCTGGACCGGCTCGAAGCGCGGATCAACGCCCTCAAGAACCGGTGCCGGCGGATTTGGTACATGCCGGACGGCGTGTACTCCATGTACGGGGATGTCGCCCCCCTACGGGGCCTGTCCGAGTTGATGGACCGGCACGGGCAGTTCCACCTCTATGTGGACGACGCCCATGGCATGAGCTGGATCGGACGGAACGGCACGGGATACGCCCTGAGTCAGATCGACCTGCACCCGCAGATGATCCTGGTGACGTCGCTGAACAAGGCCTTCGCCGCCGCGGGGGGGGCCATCGTCCTGCCGCAGGCCGAATGGGCCCGCAAAATACGGACCTGCGGCGGTACCCTGATCTTCTCGACGCCGATCCAACCCCCGATGCTGGGGGCCGGCGTCGCCTCCGCCAGGCTGCATCTGACCGAGGAGATCACCCGGCTGCAGAAGCAGTTGCAGCGGCGCGTCGCGCTCTTCCAGAGCCGGGTCCGAGACCTGGGGCTCCTCGAGATCTCCCATTCCCCGTCCCCAATCTTCTACATCCCCACCAGTCTTCCCAAGGTGAGCTACAACCTGGTCCAACGCATGATGGGGGAGGGCTACCACATGAGCCCGGCCCTATTTCCGGCCGTGTCGATGGTGCGATCGGGGATCCGCGTGTGCGTCAACGTCAATCACCGCGAGGCCGACATCGAGCAGATGCTGGCCGCCATGGCGTACCACTACCCCCGAGCGCTTGCGGAAGAAGGGCTGAGCGAGGAGCGGGTGCACAAGACGTTCAGGCTCAAATCCGCGTTGGCTCCCGCAGAGCAGGGGCCCCGAGCCGGTGGTCGGCAGCTGAGCCTCGAAGAGAGCCGGTCCGTGCACCGGATCGACGGCGAAGAGTGGGACCGTCTCTTGGGGCTTAGGGGTACCTTCGATCACCACGGGCTGGCCTTTCTGGAGCGTGCCTTCACCGGCAACGGGGAGAAGGAGAACAATTGGGAGTTCTTCTACTTCGTCATCCGCGACGGGGCGGGGCAGCCCGTTCTGGCGACGTTCTTTACCCTTTGCGTCTGCAAAGACGACATCTTCAAGCCCCCCGAGATTTCCAAGCGGCTGGAGGCCATCCGCGCCTCGGACCCCTACTTCATGACCACCCTTTCCCTGATGTTGGGTTCGCAGCTGACCGAAGGCGGGCATCTCTACCTCGATCGGACCCATCCTCGATGGAAAGACGCGGTCCTGAAGCTGCTGGAGCGGATCCACACGCTGAAGGACGAGACGGGGGCCAACGCCGTTTACCTGCGGGATTTCGATGCCGGCGATGCCGAGCTCCAGGCCCTCTTCGTCGGCAACGGGTTCATCGAGGTGGATCTTCCGGACTACGCCCACGTCTCGACGCACCTCGGTTGGAAGAGCAGGGAGGAGTTCATGGCGGGGCTGAGCTCAAAGAAGCGGCAGCAGCTGCGGCGGGAAACGTTCAAGTTCGAGGACAAGTATGAGGTCGTCGTCAAGCA
>JBCDIS010000047.1:0-44327 GCA_038748685.1 Acidobacteriota bacterium
CCGGGGTCGTGCTCGGGGTCCTTCATGGAGGGAAAGCTGCAATAGAGGACAGGCGCCGGGCCGATCTCCGGGCCGTCCACCCGCCAAGCCTCCTCCCCCTCCTGGCTCCAGGTGCCGTAGAACCACTTGTTGGCGCCGGAGGCCCCCTCCCGGGCGATGTCCCCCTTGAAACCCAGGTACAGGCAGACGTGGGCGGGGCCGGGGGTCAGCCGACGGGCGGACGCCGCCCAGGTCTTCTCGGTGACGCTGGCCGGCAGCATCCGCTCCACCGTCGCCAGGACCCCCGCGGCGCTCACCACGCGGCGGGCGAGGATCTCTTCGCCCCCCACCAGGCGCACCCCCACCGCCCGACCGCCGCGGACGATGATCTCCTCCACGTCCGCCAGGATCCGGGTCCAGCCGCCGCAGTCCTCCACCGTCCGCGTCAGCTCCCGGGCGATGGAGGAGGAGCCCCCCACCGGGTAGAAGCCGCCGTGGAGGTAGTGCTTGGCCACCAGCGCCTGGACGGCGAAGGAGGCGCGGCTCGGGGACACTCCGTAGTAACCCCACTGGGCGGTGAGCACCGCCCGCAGCCTGGGGTCGTCGGTGAGGCCGTCGATCACGGTGCGCACGTCGACGTTGAGGTGCTCCTGGGCACTGCGCTCCATCAGCTTGCCGACGGGCCCCAGCCAGCGGGGGACGGCCCGCCCCAGGTAGTAGCTGCGCATGCCCCCTGACACCTCCCGCACCAGGGCGAGGTAGCGGTCGATGGCCTCTTCCTCGTCGGGGAAGGCGGCGACGAGGTTGTTGCGAAACGCTTGGGGGGAATCTGGGAAATCGATCCGGAGGTCGGGGAAATGGAACTCCTCGTAGACCGATCCCAGGGACCCCCACCGCAGGCGGCCGTCGGTGAGGCGATGGAGGAGCCGCCCGGGGAAGGAGTGCTGTGTGACCTCACCGATGGCGTGGACCCCCACGTCCCAGGTGTAGCCCTTGCGGGTGAAGGCGTGGGTGAAGCCCCCCGGCACGTAGTGCTGCTCCAGCACTAGGACCCGGCGACCAAGCTTCGCCAGCATCGCGGCGGCCGTCAGCCCCCCCATGCCGGACCCGATCACCACGTAGTCCCAGGGACCCTCCGGCGATGTGCGGCTCCAGTGTTTGGGCCGGCGTGGGCGGATCTTCTCGGGCGGGGTCTGCCCGGTCCCGGTGCGGCTCAAAACGCCTCCTGGGCGGGACCGGCGGCATTTCCGTAGAGGCGTGGCCGCCCGAGGTCGGCGGAACCCCTGCCCTCGGCGTCCAGGCGGTAAGGGTTCACCTCTTTCGAGGGATCGTCGAGGTGTTTCTTCATCCCCTTGAGGTAGTGCACGCTGAGCAGGTGCCCCCACTTGCCCTGGCGGACGTAGTTGGCACCGGCGAGATAGATCCCGCCCCCCTCCTTGTGGGGCGCCAACATACCGCAACGGGCCACGAGGTCGTCCCGGGCGTTCTCGGGGGCACGGATCGTCGGTGACATGGGTCGGCTCCTTTTCGCTACGGGCCGGATCCAGGGCATGGATCAGAAAAGCGGCACCATTCTATCCGACGACAATCGAAGGACGGGGGCCCGCCGAGGCTTCTCTACGCCGGATGCAAGTGCAGCTCTTCGGCAAGAAGCTTCGATCCATCTTCGGATTCTGTCGAAGCAGATCTACCAAACCACACGCGGGGTCCTCTGGAGGGCCTTGGCTTCATCGGTCCCCAGGGCCGGGTCTGCGGGCCGCAGGCTGGAGTGCCGCACGTCATCACCCGGGATCCTCGAAGAGGCCTGACGAGCGCACAGTCCCCTGTCGTCGCCACCGCGCGCCCGGATCGAAATGGCGGCCGGCGCCGGATCCCGCCCTCGGTGAGGGAGTCGGTCGGTTCCGATCGTTGAACGCCGAGACCCCATCACCGCCGGTGATGGGTCGACCGTCAGCGATAAGAACGTGACGAACTCAGGAGGTATCCGATGAACCCCAGAATCCCGATTTCAGCTCCCAAGAAGAAGATTCGGACCCTGCTGGCCGCGGCCGTTGCCGGCGCGGTGGCGGTCGGCCTGGCGGTGGCCGCCGGCGGCTTCGTGGTCCCGGAGCTCGACGGTTTCCCCTTCCCTGGCCGTGCCAGCGACATGCCGTCCGGCCAGCACTGGTACAACAAGGACCTGCACGGCAATGCCTATGACCTGACCGCCATCCGCTACGACGACGCTACCGACACCTGGCTGCGCACCCACAATTCACCGGCCGAGTACAACCCCAACCCAACCAACGAAGACTGGGTGGTCCATGGCAAGCCGGTGTACGCCATGGCCGCGGGCGAGGTGATCAGCTGCTGGCGCAACGCACCGGAAAACCCGGTGCCCTGGTCGCCGCAGGTGGACGACGTGGCGGCGGACGGCCGCAAGTGCTGCCATCCGAACAGCACCCAATGTGACTGGGACAACCCCCTGCCGTGCACCATCACCCGCTCCGGCAACCATCTCAACATCCTGACGCCCGACGGCAAGATCCTGAACTTCAGCCACTTGAAGACCGGCTCCATTCCGGAACGGCTGTGCCCGCACGACGCCGCCCACATGGTGGACCCGTCCGACCGGATCGGTTCCTATCCAGCCGAGGCCTTCATTCCCGAGGGCAGCCGGCCGCAGGTCGCCCTCGGCCAGAGGATCGCCGAGGTGGGCAACAGCGGCGCGTCGTCCAATCCGCACTTGCACGTTCATGTCAAGGACTTCATACCTCCGAACCAGGAGAGCAACAGCTTCCCTCTCGAATTCCGCGATGCCTGGATGGCCGAGCACGCCGATCTGGACATTCTCGGAGACGCGGCCTGGCAGGAGCTGGACGGTGACTTCTTGAGCAATCCGCCGATGATGGTGCATGCCTCCCCGTTCCTGCGCAGGGGCTCGCTCGCCCGAAGCGCCGTACTCGAGGTGGCGACGGCCGGGCTGCCCTCGGGGCTCCTGGTGACCGCCGCGCGCGAGGGTAATGGCGAGCTGGCACTGTCCCTGGTGCAGCAGAATGCCGATGGCAGCCTGGCCCTGCTAGACACGGAAGACACCAGCTACGAGGCCAGCAAGCTGAACGTCGTGCACATGGGCGCTTCGATCTTCGGCCACGACCTGGTGACCGCCTATCGCGAAGGCGACGGCGACCTGCGCCTGAGGGGATGGACCGTCTCCATGCCCATCTTCGGTGGTAGCCCGCACCTCAACGAGCGGAGCAGCAAGGGAGCCGGCGCCGTCAGCGACGTATCCCTCGCCCGCCACCGAGCTCCCGACGGCGAGCGCGGAGTGGTCACGGCGGTGCGCGACAGCCACGGCGACCTGAAGGTCATCGGCTGGCGGGTCAACGCCGGCGCCTCGATCATCACCCGCGCCGGCGACGCCGGTGGCGAAGCTGCCACCAAGATGCGGGTGGTCAGCCTGCCGGCGGGCGACTTCCCCGGCTTCCCCGGCGTGGTGGTGGCCTATCGCAACAGCGACGGCGACCTGCGGGTTCGCGCCTACGAGGTCGGCGACGGGCTCGACTCCATCACGCCGCGCGGCGAAGACGGCGGCGGCGAGGTGTGGCAGGTGTCCCTGGCGCCCGTGGAAGTCTTTGCCGGCAACGACCGCATGGTGGTGACCGCGGTGCGCACGGCCGACGGCAACCTCAAGCTCTCCACCTGGGAGATCGATCCCGCGGGTCAGGTGCAGCGCATCGCCAACGCTTCGGCCGGTGGCGTGCAATTGGTGGAAATCGTGCCCGGCAATCCGGGCGTGCCCGTATGGCGAGACAAGGTCGTAACCCTGGTGCGCGACGACGACGGCGACCTGCGTCTGCTCGCCTGGCGGGTTGACAATTCCGGCAACCTCTACCGGGTGGGCGACATCAAGGCGGGCGGCATCTCTGATCTCGCCGGCACCTTCGTGGAAAAAGGCGGCAACCAGTTCCTTGTCGGCGCCTTCCGCGACAGCGGCCAGGACCTCAAGCTGATCTCGTGGCAGACCAACATCAGCTTGTGACGCCTGCTCCGGCAACTTCAGCCGGCCTCGGAACCGGGGCCGGCTGGGGTTCGCCCTGGGTCTACGCAGATTCGGTCGAAGCGCATCGCACGGCCCCAACGGTCCACGGGTTCCTCAGCGGCGCTGGGTGGGGCCAGGAGCAGGCCGCACAGGACGGTCCCTATTCGTCTGCTGGATACCACGCCGTCGACTCGTCGAGCACGTAGAGCAGGTGCTCCAGGTCGTCCGCCCTCAAGCCTTCCAGCTCCGAACGCCGAGCTTCCAGTAAGCCCACGGTGGCCGCCGAGAGGCCGGAGTGGTCACGGGCCTTGGCCCCCAGCTCTTCGAGCTTGCGGACCGCCTTCTCGGCGTCCCGCTCCATCTGCCGCCGCCACTCGTCGTCGAATTCGGGGTCGAGGTCCTGCGCCGCCTCCACCTCGGCCTGGGCGTCGGTCCAGTCGGAGCGGAAATAGTCCGGAAGGCCGAAGACGAGGGCATCTTCGCGGCCCAGGAACCGCCACTCCACCATCTCCGTCAGACGATCGAAGGTGGTCGGTCCCATCCCCTCCGCCTCCAGCGCGTCGGCGAAAGCGACGACGAGCTCCGCGTGGACCCGGGGTAGCCGGAGCCCCGCCAGCATGGCGTCGCCGATACTGAAACTCTCGAAATCCTCTTCGGCCTGGGTCATCTCGGCGTCGACCTCGACCATCCGCCGGCATGGCTCCTCCATGGCGGCGCGGACCCGCAGGTACGACGACACCTGCTCCGAGCCGACGTCCACGGTCCCCAGGTTCTCTCCGTGGGGCCACGGATGCTGACGTTCGAGGGCCGCGAGGCCCTCCCGCCCCTTCTGGTCCATCGCGCCGATCTCTTCCAACTTCTGGACCTGGCCGACGAACGGAGCCGCGGTGCTCCACACCTGATAGGCGACGAAGGCGAGCATGGCCAGCAACACGCCGACGATGACCAGGGCCCACCACAGGTTCCGCCGCGGCGGGACCCCTTCGAGGCGGGGGCCCGGCAGGCGGGCGTCGCCGCTCTTGAGGCGCCTGGCGGCCCGAAGCCACGGTCCGTGCTCCCGCCGCAGGTACTTCGGCATGGTGGCGGCGTCCGCCTTCACCTGCGCCAGCAGCTCCTGGGCCTCCCCCTGCTTGCCCTGCCGAAGCAGCAGACGGGCGAGGCGGACCCGGCCCTCGGCCGGGCCCCGCTTGGCCAGCACCTGGCGCAGCACCGCCTCGGCGCGGTCCCCGTCGCCGGTCTCGTCATAGCAACGGGCCAGGGCTAGGCGGGCGGATCCGAATTTGGCGTCCGGCTCCACCTCCACCAGCGATTCGAGCAGGGGCAGGGCCTCGGCGTAGCGCCCACCTTTGACCTGTAGGACCTGCGCGAAGTTGAAGTGGGTGTCTTTGGGATCGTCGCCGGTCTGCACCGCTTCCCGCAGCAGCTGCTCCGCCTCCCCCAGCTTGCCGAGGGTGATCAGGTGGTCCCCCGCCTCGGCGAGCACCGCGGGACCACGCCAGTGGCTCAGCTGGATCCGCAGGGCCCGCAGCCGGGTCCGGGCCTGCTGGCGCCGCGCCGCCGCCGGCGAGAGGTTGGCCACCCCCCCGCCCCAGGGCCCGTAGGCGAGGATGAAGTAGGCCAGCGGTCCCACCACCGGGAAGAGGATCACCAGCGGTATCCAGTACCACTCCGCCCGCACCCGCAGGACGTCGACGACGGCCGCCGCCGCCAGGATCGTCGGCAGGAGGCCGACGCCGAAACACCCGAAAAAACTCAAAAAGGTCAGGATCAGATCCAAGGCTACGGCCCCCATAGACGCACGATTCGAACCTTTCAAAATCGTAGCACGGGCCCCGCCGTCACCCCTCCGGCGCCCAAGGCTACCGCCGTCCCCATGGGGTATGCTCAGGGGTGCTAGAGCCCTTCCACGGCCGACGTCAGCCCGCCCCAGGGGAAAAGGTTTTTTGACTTCCCGCGAGACCCATTCGCCCGCGCCGCACAGGACGCTCCGAGCCGTCGCGGCCCTGCTGCTGCTGATCGCCCTCCTGTGTCCGGCCCCCGGCACCGCCGAAGGGGTCCAAACCGGCACCCTCGTCGGCCGGGTGGTGGACCCCGCGGATCTCCCCCTCCCCGGCGTCGAGATCCGTCTCGAAGGGCCCCAGACCCGCCGCAGCGGCACGACCGACGACGACGGCCGTTTCCGCTTCCCGCTGCTGGAGGTGGGGGGATACCGGGTGACCGCCGACCTCCTCGGGCTCACCGCCGTCGAAGGGGACGCCCGGGTCTTCATCGGCAAGACCACCGAAATTCGCCTGCAGCTGGGGGAAGCCGTGGTTCCAGCGCCGGAACACGACCCCGGGGATGGGGTGGAGCCGGCGGAGGGGGACGGCCTGCCGACGGCCCGGGAACAGATCCAGGTACTGGCCCTGGCGCCGCTGATCGACCGCTTCGAGACCCGCGTGGGGGCGAGCGTCGGCCGCGAGTTCCTGGAGACCCTGCCGGTGCAGCGGTTCTACCAGAGCGTCGCCCTGCTGCTGCCCGGCGTCGCCGGCGGGGAGGACGGCAACCCCAACACCAGCGGCGCCCTGCGCAGCACCAACCTCTACCTCGTGGATGGGGTCGACACCACCGACCCCACCACCGGTCTCTTCGGCCTCAACCTCGCCTACGACGGGGTCGAGGATGTCGACGTCACCACCGCCGCCCCCACCGTCGACTACGGCCGCACCTCCGGGGCGGTGATCAACGTGGTCACCCAGTCCGGTCAGAACGCCTTCCGCGGGTCCGCCCGGTGGCTGCTGACGAACCAGGACTGGAACGACGACTACCGGTCCGACGCGCCGGTGTTGGCCCAGGAGGTGCGGGCCGCCAACTCCGGCCCCGACGACGTCGACAACACCTTCTCCACCACCCTTTCGGGCCCCCTGGCTCCGGACCGCCTGTGGTTCTTCGGCATGTTCGAGGACGGCGAGGAGTCCCTGCTGCGGCCCACCCTCGAAGGTACCCGGTGGAACGAGGCCCTGGGGATCTCGAGCGCCTCCCTCAAGCTCGACCTCGACCTCGGCCCCCACACCCTGAGCGCCCAGCACAACGCCGACGACGCCGCCTTCGGAACCTTCTCGGTGTTCGACCGGGAGCCGGGGGAGAACCGCGCCCCGAGCCGCCCGAACCGCCTCAGCCAGGAGCTGCTCCTACCCTTCGCCGGCGACATCTTCGCCCTCGAGGAGCGGGCCCAGGACGGCAGCTTCACCAAGCTGGAGTGGAGCACCGTGGTGGGCCAGGACCTGGCGTTCACCGCCCGCGTCGCCGACCAGGATCGGCGCCTCGACCGCCGCCCCCTCACTCGGCGGGGGGGAGCCTCGGCCCCCCACGCCGTCCCCACTTCTTTCTCCCTGGTGCCCGGACCCGACGGCGAGCCGGAGCTGCAGGAGAACGATTTCGCCCTGTTCAACGGCATTACGGACCTCGGCGAAGAGAGCCGGGACCGCCGCCAGGCCAACGTCGCCGGCTCCTGGTTCACCCGCGCCGCCGGCGCCGACCACGAGATCCGCTTCGGCGTCGACTACCAGGAAACGGACTCCGACCGGCTGCTGAACGTGGGGGGACGCCCCGGCGTCGACAGGGCGACGGGCCGCGACGTCGCGGGACAGATCTTCCTCGACGGCGACTTCCGCCCGCCGTGCGTCGAGAACCTCGACTGTCGGCCCTTCGACACCCGCACGGGCGAATTCCAGCCCCTCGTCCTGCTCAACTTCTACAACCGCCCCCGCCGGGCCACCCGCCAGACCACCCTAGCCTTATACGCCAGCGACGCGGTCGCCTTCGGCCGCTGGCTGGTGTCGGCGGGGCTGCGGTACGAGCGGGTGGACGGCGAAGACCAGGGAGGTCGCCCACTGGTGGAGGACGGCTCCCTCTCCCCCAGGATCGCGGTCAAGTACGACCCGGTGGGGGACGGTCAGACCCTCCTCTCCGCCACCTGGTCCCGTTTCGTGGAACCGTTCCCCCAGCGCCTGCTGGACAACTTCGGCCGAGCCGAGCCCTTCTCCGGCTACACGGAATACGTCTGGGGCGGGCTCAACGAGGACGCCGCGGAATTCTGCGCCGCCCAGGACCCCAACGACCCCACGGGCCCCTGCTGGCTGCCGGCGGAGGTGGTGGACTTCGCCCCCATCATGGTGGCGCCGCCGAACCTGGACCTCGACCGTTCGGCGGTCGAAGAGTGGGTCATCGGCTTCGAGCGTCAGCTGACGGCCAACACGGCCCTGCGGCTGGCGTGGGTGGACCGCAACTGGGTCGACCTGTGGGACGACCGCCTGACGGTGGATCTGCAGAACCCGGCGGGGCCCCAGCTCGTGGCGGTGCTGGAGAACCTGCCGGAGGCGGAGCGCTCCTACCGGGGAATCCAGCTGCTGGTCCAGAAACGCTACGCTGAACGCTGGCAGCTATTGGCCGCTTACACCTGGAGCGAGACGGAGGGAAACCTCTTCCAGGCCGTCGGCCGGTCGTCCTTCGCCGATTTCGACGACGTCACCGACCTCAACCGCACCAACCGCCTCGGCCTGGCGCCCTACGACCGCACCCACCAGGCCAAGGTGTTCGCCAACTACCGCCAGCCCCTCGGTTGGGGGGATCTCTCCTTCGGCACCTCGATCCGTTTCGAAGAGGGCACCCCGTACCAGGCGGAGCAGGCGGAGGACCTGGGCGTCCTGTTCGCCACCCCCCGCGGCTCCCTCCAGTTGGAAGACGTCTTCCAGCTGGACCTGAGCCTCCAGCTCGACGTCCCCCTGGTGCGGGGCATGGAGTTGGAAGCCAAGCTCGAAGCTTTCAACGTCACCAACGGACGGGCGCAGGTGGGGGTGGAGACGGACCTCGGCACCGGTCGGTTCGGCCAACCCCGCACCCTCGAAGACCTCCAGGAGCCCCGGGCCTACCGCCTCCTGTTCGGCTTCCAGTTCTAGAGGCCCGGCGCCCTCGATGCTCACCGACACGCCGAGCCATGAACCCACCTCCGGCGGAGGGCCGCCTTCCGACGGAGGGCGACCGTCCCACAGGGACCTGAGCGCCGTGCTGGCGCGCTGGAATCACGGCGATCCGGCGGCGGTGGAGCGACTCCTGCCGCTGGTCTACGACGAGCTTCGGCGGCTCGCCCGCGGGCACCTCCGGCGGGAGCGGGCAGACCACACCCTACAGCCCACCGCCCTGGTCCACGAAGCATATCTGCGGCTGGCGGACCGGCTGCGGGCGGACTGGCGGGACCGCGGACACTTCTACGCCGTCGCCGCCAAGATCATGCGCCAGATCCTGGTGGACCACGCCCGCCGCCACGCCGCGGAGAAGCGGGGTGGACAGGTGGAGAAGGTCCACCTCGACGATCCAGAAACGGTCCTCGGGGCCGCCGGCGACGACCCCCGGGGCGCCCAGGCCCTGCGCATGCTGGCGCTGGACGACGCCCTGGAACGGCTGCGCCGTGTCGACCCCCGGAAGGCGGAGGTGATCGAGCTACGCTTCTTCGGCGGCCTCACCCTCGACGAAACCGCCGACACCCTCGGCGTCTCCACCCCGACGGTGGTGAACGAGGCCCGCAAGGCCAAAGCTTGGCTGTTCAAGGAGATGCGCGGGGGCAAAGGCCATGGTTGACGGCGAACGGTGGCGCCGCGCTGAGGAGCTCTTCGACCTCGCCCTGGAGCGGCCGGAGCCCGAGCGGCGGCCCTTCCTGGAGAACCGCTGCGGCGGGGACGGGGGGCTCTTGGCGGAGGTCCTCGACATGCTCGACGCCGACGAGCGGCTGCGGGGGGAGGACGCCGACTTCCTCGACACGGTGATCGGGGAGGCAGCCACCCTGGTGGACGCCGGCCCTCCGGTCGAAGACACCGCCGAGGACTCCCCTTCCGCGGGCGGCTCCACGGGCAGCGACGACCCCTACGTGCGCCGCGGCCGCTTCGGCAAGTACGAGGTGCTGGAGAAAGTGGGGGAAGGGGGCTTTGGCCAGGTCTACCGCGGCCGGGATCCGGTCCTCGGGCGGGAGGTGGCCATCAAGACCTGCACCTCGAAGGACGAGCGGCTACGGCAGCGCTTCCTGCGGGAAGCGAAGATCGCCGCCGGCCTTCAGCATCCGAACATCGTCACCGTCCACGACTTCGGCCACGGGGGCGAGGACCGGCCTGACGCCGGCGAAACCATGCCGTTCCTGGTCCAGGAGTTCCTCACCGGAGAAGATCTGGTCCACAAGATCCGCCGCAGGGAACCCCTGGATCTCGAAACCCGCCTCGACTACCTGCGCCAGATCGCCCTCGGCCTCGCCCACGCCCACGACCACGGCGTGCTGCACCGGGACATCAAGCCCGGCAACGTGCGGGTCACCGCCGACGGCCGGCTCAAGATCCTCGATTTCGGCATCGCCCGTCTCCTCGACGACAAGACCGGCTTCACCAGCGAAGGGGTGACCCTCGGGACCGTCGGCTACCTGGCGCCGGAGCAGCTGTCCGGCGATCCGGTGGACGCCCGATCCGACATGTTTTCCTTCGGGGTCCTGGCCTACGAGCTGATGTCCTTCGAGCGTCCCTTCGACGGCCCCACCTTCTCGCGGGTGTCGTACCAGCTGCTCTACGAGGAGCCGCCGCCCCTCCTGGAACGGGCCCCGGACTGCCCGCCGGCCCTGTCGACCCTGGTGACCACTTGCCTGCGCAAGCGGCCGTCGGCGCGGTTCGCCGACTTCCGGCCCATCCTCGCAGAACTCGACAGCCTGTCCCAAGGCACCGGCGCCTATACGGCGGCGGCGACGGAGCCCCTGCCGACCCGACCCGGCCCCTCCCCAGGGCGACTCCGGTGGGGCTGGGGAGCGGCTGTGGGCGCGGTGTTGCTGGCCGGCTGGTGGTTCCTCGGCGGCGCTTCCCCCGATCAAGATCCGGCAGCGACCACCGCACTCGACCAGAGTAGCGAAGGGGCCGGAACGGAGCCCGGCGTGTCCGAGATCGAGGATCTTTCGGGACCGCAGGTCCACGGGGACACCGGTGGCGCAGGCCCAGGGGAGGTGCCCCCTGACGACTCGGAACCCTCGGGCACTCCAGGGCCAGCCGCATCAGAACCCCCAGAACGGGGGCCCAACCTCTCCAAGCCCGATATTGTGGATGCAGGAGACCCGGACGCGGGGACCGCCCCGGAGACTGCCCAGCCGCCCGCGAGGATAGTCTCCGAGATTCCGGAGGGAACGCCGAACGAAGCCCGCCCACAGGCGGGCGATCCGAAACCGGGGCCGGCGGATGCAGGTAGGGCGCAGGTCGCCGCCGTCGTGCCCCCCCGCCTCGACGCGGTGACCCCGCCCGTCAACGAAGGTCCTCTTGACGACCCGGCAAGCGCCGGAGCGGGCGGCGAGATCGACGACGGCGGGCCCGGCGGAGAAACGCTCGGCGGTGAAGCGCTTGATGTTGGGGCGCCCGCGGACGGGGAGACGGCTCCGGGCCCCGGCGTGCAGACCTCCGAAGCCGAGCCGGAGACCGTCGTCGTCACCGCCGAGGCCCCGGTGGTGCGGGTCGCCCCACGGCTGCTGGAGCAGGTGTCCCCCACCTACCCCCCGATAGCCCGCCGCCGCGGCCTCGAGGCACGGGTCGTGGTGGCGGTGCTGGTGGACACCGAGGGGGCGGTGGAACGGAGCCTGATCAAGAGCTCCACCGCCGAAGGGGCGGGCTTCGAAGCCGCGGCCGCCGACGCCGCTCGCCGATCCCGCTTCCAGCCCGGCCTGGCGAACGACGTCCCCGTGCGCACCTGGGCGGAGCTGGTCTTCGAGTTTCGACTCGAATAAGCGCCCTCGGGCGCCTCTCCCCCAAAGCGCCCGTCTTCGGGCGCCTCTTCCAAGGGCGCTACGTTTCGATGCTGTAGTTCTTGATCTTGCTGTTGAGGGTCTTGATGTCGATCTTCAGCAGGCGGGCCGCCGGCGCCTTCTTGCCCTCGGTGTAGCGCAGGGTGCGGATGATGTGGAGGCGCTCCACTTCCTTGAGGGGCAGGGGGGTCTCGCTGGTGTCGAGCTCGAAGTCGCTGCGGGGCCTAAGGGACGGCGGGAGATCCTCGGCCCGGATCTCCACCCCGGGGGCCAGCAGCATGAGGCCCTCGACGGTGTTCGCCAACTCCCGGACGTTGCCCGGCCACGCGTAGCTGGTCATCAGCTGAATCGCCTCCGGGGACACCACCTTCCGCGGGCGGCCGGGGATCCGGAAACGGTCAAGGAAATGCTCCACCAGGGTCGGGATGTCCTGCTGGCGTTCCCGCAGGCTCGGCATCCGCAGGTGGATGACGTTCAGGCGGAATAGGAGGTCTTCACGGAACTCCCCTTTCTTGACCGCCTGCTGGAGATCCTTGTTGGTGGCGGCGATCACCCGCACGTCCACCTTGTGCAGGCCCGTGCCGCCGACCCGGCGCAGCTCGCCGTCGTCGAGGACCTGGAGCAGCTTCGCCTGCATGGCGGAGCTCATGTCCCCCACCTCGTCGAGGAAGAGGGTGCCGCCGTTGGCGGCCTCGAACAGGCCCTGCTTGACGCTCAGGGCGCCGGTGAAGGCCCCCTTTTCGTGGCCGAAGAGCTCGCTTTCGAGCAGCTGGTCCTGGAAGGCGCTGCAGTTGATGGCCACAAAGCGCTGATCGGCCCGCGGGCTCAGGTCGTGGACTCGGCGGGCCACCATCGTCTTGCCGGTGCCGGTCTCACCGCGGATCAGCACCGAGGCCGAGCCCGCGGCTACCCGCTCGACGATGTCGAGCACCTCGCACATGGCGGAGCTGTCGCCGAGGATCGGGCCCTTCCCCGTATCCGCCCGCAGCCTGCGGTTGCGCGCCAGCTGGGCCTTCGCCTCGTTGGCGATGGCCTTCATCTCCGACGACAGCAGCGGCTTGGTGAGGAATTGGTCGTCCGGCAGCTCGTCGCCGATGCTCTGCAGGCTGATCGGCGGAGGCTCGTCGTCGAGGTCCATCGTGTCGATCAGCAGCAGCTCGGAACCCTCGCCACCGGTGCGGTGACGGCGACGGGTCTCGATGCGGCCGACACCGGGGACCTCGAAGTCCAGCTGGCTGACGTCGAAGTGTTCCTGGGTCAGGAGGTCCTGCGCCTCGTTGCCGGACCGCAAAGCCACCACCAGGGGGCCGTGGTCGGGAAGGTCGCGCTCCAACAACATCTTCAGCGGCCGATCGCGATCGACCAACAGCAGGCGGATCGATTTACTGTCCGTCATCTAGGCATCCTGGACCAAGCCGAGGCCACCCCGCCCCGATCTGTTGAAAATAGTGGATTGATGTTACAGGATCCCGGCCCGCGATCAGCCAACTCTCCCGACGGGACGGTGATGCCGCCCCAGAAGGAGGGTCCGGCCGTTTTCGGGCTAAGATGCGCGGGATGCCCGTACGGCCCCTCGGCCAGACTTAGGACGCCCGGAACCCTCCCTCGATCCGCGCCCCCCAAGCGATGACCGCCAAGCCCGGAATCGGGATGGTTCGCCCAGGAATTCGGTGACGCCGCCCTCCCCATCCGTAGCCCTCCTTCACCTCCTGCGGGCCCGCTGGCGAATGGCGCGGCGTCGGGTGGCCGACGCTGCGTTTCCCCTCTTCATTCTGGGGCCGATCCTCCTGGGGGCCGCCGCTTGGATCGGTGAACGGTACCTCCACCTCGGGAGGCCGCTCCTCGCCGCGTGGCTGGCCTCGAACCCCGGCGTCGCCGGCCCCGCCTTCGCCCTGGCGGTGAGCCTCGCCCTCTGGCCCGGGACGGTGGGGGAGCTTTACGGGCGGGGCCGAGACCTCCTAGACGCCCTGTCGGTGGGCGAGGGGGTTCGTTTCGCGGCGACGGCGACGGCCCTCGGGGTCCGGTCGGCGATTCCGACCCTCGTCGTCCTCGGCGTGCTGATCGCCTCGACGGTGGAGGGCGCGCCCCCCCGCACCCCGGCCCTCGTCGCGGGTTTGCTGGCGGCCGGCGCCTACCTCTCTTTCCTGGTGCTGCTCCTGGCGCCGGTGCTGGTCCGCTTCGGCTGGGCCACATCGGGGCGTCTCCTCGTCCTCGGGGGACTCCTGGTGGGGGGCGCGGCCCTGGGTCACATCCTCCCCGGCGACTTCCTCCCAGGCGAAACGGGCCTCTGGCTGCTGGCGCCCTGGTGGCCCGCCGCCCGGGTCTACGAGCTCGCCCTCGGGCAGGCCCTGGCGGTGACCCCGGCGGACCCGGGGGCCTACCTTCAAGTCTTGGCCTTCCTACCGCCGGCCCTCGCCCTGGCGGCCCTGCCCCACCGCCGGTGGAGACGCGGGGATCTCGAAACGGCCCTGGCCCTCGATCTGCCCCAGCGCCGCGGGTTTCTGACCCGCCTCGGTCGCCTGGCGGGCTGGGTGGCCGGCGGCGGCGAGCCGGTGCGCAGCCTGCTGCGACGGGACGTCCTGCTGGTGCTGCGCCGATTCTCCGCCGCGGTCCCCATCGCCGTCGGCCTGGGGCTGGCGGTGAACGCCGGGGTCGCGGCGACGGTCGTCGCCGCCGGGGGCACAGAGCTGTGGGTTCGCCGCCTGGTTGTGGGGGGACCGGTCCTCGCCGTGCTGACGGTCACCGCCATCGTCCCCTTCCTGCTGGCCCACCAGCTACCGAGGCTGTGGCTCGAACGCACCCACGGTGTCCAGCTCGAGCACGTCTGGCAAACCAAGCTGCGCCTGGCGGCGGTGCTCGCCGTTCCCCCCATGATCCTCGGCCTCGGGATTGTCGTCACCCTGACGTCCGGCGGACCGTGGGAACGGGGGGCGGCGGGCCTCCAGTTTCTGGCCGCCGCCGCCGTCGTCCCCGTCGTGGTGGGTCTTTCCGTCTTCGAGATCGCCGACCAGCCGATCCTCGGTCTGGTGTTCGCATCCCTGGTCGCCCTCGCCATGGCGGCCCTGATGGTGCTCTACCCGGCGGCCTGGTGGCTCTGGCTGATCGCCTACGGCTGGGTGGCGTCGCTGATCGCCGGACGCGCCTCGCGGCGGGTCCGCTTCACGGAGGTTCCCCGATGACCATCGACCCCAAACGCGAAGCCGTGCCGCCCCCCCTGGCGGTGCGGGGGGCGACGAAGCGCTACGGCGAGACCGTCGCCCTGGAGGACGTTTCCTTCGAAGTCCAAGGCGGGATCTTCGGTCTCCTGGGGGCCAACGGCGCCGGAAAGTCCACCCTCTTCCGCGCCGTTGTCGACCTCGCCGGGCTCGATTCCGGAACCATCGAGGTGGCGGGGCTCGACGCCCGGCGCCAGGGGGTGGAGGCCCGACGCGGCGTCGGCTACCTGCCGGAGGAGCTTAGGCTCTACGAACGGCTGACCGGCGGCGAGCTCCTGGAGCTGGTGGGGGGTCTGCGGGGCACCGACGACCGACAGGAACGCCAGGACTGGCTCGACGCCTTCGACCTCGGCGACCGCGGCGACGTGCTGATCGGCGAGTACTCCCTGGGCATGCGCAAGAAGATCGGCCTGGCGGCGGCCCTCCTCGGGTCGCCCCCCCTCGTGCTCCTCGACGAGCCCCTCAACGGGCTCGACACCGAGAGCATGCGGCGGCTACGGCTGCGGCTCCAAGCCATGGCGAAGGCGGGAACCACCTTCGTGATCTCGTCCCACGTCATGTCCTTCGTAGAACGGGTCTGCGACCGCATGGCGGTCCTGCGGCGAGGGCGCCTCGCCGCCCTCGGCTCCGCCGACGACCTGCGCCGCCAGGCCAACCTGTCGGACGCCCCCTTCGAAGACGTCTTCCTGAAGCTCGCGGTGGACTAGGGCGTATTGACGCTGACTCAAGTGAGCAGCGTGCTCACAGACCTCCTTGGATTTCGGGGGTAGGGGCGGGGCTTGCCCCCGCCCGTCTGAGCAATACCAAGGATCTTTCGGATCCGCGGATGGGCTTTGCCCTCGCGGACTGCTCCATGCCCAACACCCACGTTCGTGGGTCGGCGTGGGCCGGACACTGCTGTTCTGATGGCGCTGCGGATCTCAACATTCGGTCCATGTCCGACTGCAGGGCGGATTGTCCACTTCGCGGGCGGGGACAAGCCCCGCCCCTACCCCGGAGACGGTTCGACGGGAGGTCGGTTTCTCTACTGCGCGAGCGGGGGCAAGCCCCGCCCCTGCCCCGGAGCCGGACGACACAGGCGGACATCTTCGACCGTGCGTTTTCCAGATCCACGGTCGCCCGAGTCTCGCTGATTCGAGCACGGCCGAAGCTGTCCGAGCGGAATCCGAGGCTGATCCAGCGAAAGGCGCCGCGATACTGCAGCGTCCCATCCACCGGATAGCGCCACAGGCGAGTTCTGAAGGCCGCGCGCAGAACAGCGAGACGGCTCAAAAGGCAAGTCGGCTCAGCCGCGGATACGGTGGATCCGCATGAGGTTGGTCAGGGGCCGCTGGTCAATGGGGTCCCCCATCAGGATGATGATGGTGTCCCCAGGCTGGACCAAACCCCGCTCGACGAGCATGCGATCCACCACCGTCACCACCTCGTCGTGGTGGTTCACGGCGTAGTCCATGAGCACCGGCTGGGCGCCCCACACCAATTGCACCCGCCGGGCCACCTCGATGTTGCGGGTGAACACCGCGATGGGGGTGGTCGGCCGGTAGCGGGCGATCATGCGGGCGGTGAAGCCCCCCTGGCTGAAGGCCACCAGGTAGCGCACCTTCTCCAGTCGCTCCACCGCGTAGACCGCCGCCGCCGACACCACCTCCGGGATCTCGAGGTGGAGATCCCGGTTCTCGTTGAGGTAACGCTTCTCCGACTGCCCCGGCAGCAGGTGGTTGGTCTTGGAGGGCAGGAAGGCGTCAGGACGACGGTAGGCCTCGGCCTCCTGGATCACCCGCGACATGGTCTGCACCGCCTCCACGGGGTACGAGCCGGCGGCGGTTTCGCCGGAGAGCATGAGGGCGTCGGCGCCGTCGAACACGGCGTTGGCGACGTCGGAGGTCTCGGCGCGGGAGGGCCGCGGCTGGACCATCATCGATTCGAGCATCTGGGTCGCCACGATGACCGGCTTGCCGAGACGGCGGCCGGCGCCGATGATCTGCTTCTGCATCACCGGCACCCGGTGGGGGGGCACCTCGACGCCGAGGTCCCCGCGGGCGACCATCACCGCGTCGGCGGCCTCCACCGTCTTGTCGAGGCGGCGCATCACCGTCGCCCGCTCCAATTTGGCGATGAGGGGAATGGGACCCCGCCGCACCCGCATGACGCTGCGGATCGCTTCGAGGTCGTAGGGACCGCCGACGAAGCTGACGGCGATGTAGTCGGCGTCCTGCTCGACGGCGAACGCCAGGTCCGCCTGGTCCTTCTCCGAGATCGAGAAGGGCAGATTGGTGTCCGGCAGGTTGATGCCCTTCCGGGTGGACACCGCGCCGCCGTAGACCACCTTCGCCGTCACCCGTTCCTTGGTCTTCTCGGTGACCTCCAGCTCGATCAGACCGTTGTCGATCAGGATCCGCTCGCCGGGGGTCAGGTGGTGGAGAAAGCTCGGGTCCTCCACCGGCAGGTCGGCGTCGCCGTCGCCGAGGGTCAGGCGGGTCCCCGTTTCGAGCTGCCGCGGACCGTCGGCGATCTCGCTGAGGCGAAACCGGGGGCCCATGAGGTCGACGATGACCGGCACGAAGCGACCGCGCTTCGAAGCCAGGCGCCGGACCCTCTCGATAACGGTCCCATGGAACTCGTGGTCGCCGTGGGAAAGGTTGAGACGGACGACGTCTATACCCGCTTCCAGCAGCCGTTCGAGGACGTCCTCGCCGACGCTGGCCGGACCGATGGTCGCGACGATTTTTGCTCTTCTAATCACGGGGGCCCCTTGTAAAACGCGGGCGGAGTATAGCTCGTGTGGAGGCAAGGCTTCGAAAAGACCCGATGAAGACGAAAAACGCCAGGCGGAGGGAGGGCCCTCGCGCCTGGCGTCGTGGAGATCGGGACTCTCCGTCTAAACCGGCTCAGTCGCCGTGGGGCTCGGGGGGCGGCTGGGTGGACTCGCCGCCCTCGCCTTCGCCCTCACCCGCCGCCGGTTCGGCTCCGGGCTCGTCGCTGGGGGCGTCGCCGCCCTCGCCGCCCTCACCTTCGGGCGCCACTTCCGGCGGGGCCGTCGGTTCCGCCGGCGGCGCCTCACCCTCCGCCGGGGCGGATTCGGCCGGGGTGGCGGCCTCGGGCTCTCCGCCGCCACCGCAGGCGGTCAGCAAGACGACCGAGGCGAGCAAGGGAACCATGAACATTCCGTATGTGAGCTTCTTCATGGAAGGGATCCTCCTTGGGTTGTTGCCGTGAGGGAGCTGGGATCCTAGCGCAACCCGGTGGGCTGTCAAGCCAGCGCCAGGCCTACCCTGACGGCCCGGACCCGTGCCCGTTCCAGCGAAATGCCTCGCCGGCGTCAATTTGCGGCCCCCCGAGCCTTGGACTAGGATTCGCGGCACGGCGGGTTCGCGGCGCGGCGCCCACCGGCTCGGCAATTTCACCTCCAGGGAGCTTTGACCATGTTCGACGGCTTACAAGACAGGCTGCAAGGAGTCTTCCGCCGCCTCAAGGGCGAAGGGACGGTCTCCGCGGAGGTGCTCGACGCCGCCCTGCGGGAAATTCGCCGCGCCCTCCTCGAGGCCGACGTCAATATCCGGGTCGTCAAGACTTTCGTCGGCCGCATTCGCGAGCGAGCCGAAGGCGAAGAAGTACTAGGGAGCCTGACCCCGGCGCAGCAGGTGGTCAAGATCGTCAAGGACGAGCTGATCGAGCTGCTGGGGGAGGACGGTCAAGATCTCCAGCTCAAGGGTTCCCCCGCCGTCGTCATGCTGTGCGGCCTGCAGGGTTCCGGTAAGACCACCACCGCCGGCAAGATCGCCCTACGGCTCAAGGGCCAGGGCCGCCAACCGCTGCTGGTGGCGGCCGACCTCCAGCGCGCCGCCGCCGTCGAGCAGCTGATGCAGGTGGGCGAACGGGTCGGCGTCCCGGTGCTGACGCCGAAGCCGGGGGAAGCGGTCACCGCCCTGGCCTCCCGATGCCTGGGGGCCGCCAAGAACCGCGGCCACGACGTCATCATCCTCGACAGCGCAGGACGTCTCCACGTCAACGAAGCCCTGATGGGTGAGCTCCGGCAGGTGGCGCAGATCGTGAAGCCCCAGGAGACCCTCTTCGTCGCCGACGCCATGACCGGCCAGGACGCCGTGCGCAGCGCCCAGCAGTTCGGCGAGACGATGGACCTCACCGGCATCATCCTGACGAAGATGGACGGCGATTCCCGCGGCGGCGCGGCGCTGTCGATCCGCGCCGTCACCAAGATGCCGGTCCGCTTCCTGGGCACCGGCGAGAAGCCTGAGGACTTCGACCTCTTCCACCCCGAGCGGATGACCTCCCGCATCCTCGGCATGGGCGACGTGCTGACCCTGATCGAGCGGGCGGAGCAGGGCCTCGACGCCGCCGAGACGGAGCGCCTCGCCAAGCGCATCGTCAGCAAAGAGTTCTCCCTCGAAGACCTGCGGGACCAGCTGCGCCAAATCCGGCGACTCGGCCCCCTCTCCCAGATCATGGAGCTGATGCCCAAGGTCGGCCCGTTCAAGGGCCTCGGGGCCGTCGACGTGGACGAGAAACAGCTCAAGCGGGTGGAGGCGATCATCAACTCCATGACCCCCTTGGAGCGCCAGCGCCCTCAGGTCCTCAACGCCAAGCGCAAGAAGCGGGTCGCCCGGGGCTCGGGGACCCGGGTCCAGGACATCAACCGCCTGCTCAAGCAATACCAGGCCATGCGCAAGATGATGAAGGGCGCCCAGGGCAAATTCCTGCGCAAGTCCATGGGCCTTTGACCCCCGAATCGCCGCGCCGAAACCCCGCGATTTCGGTTGTTGACACCCTCGAATGCCCTTTGCTACCCTTCTCTGCCCTCGGACGGGGTACGCTTCGACGAAGCCGACCCCCGACTTTGACAAGCAGTCCATAGACCCGTAGCTCAGTTGGTTAGAGCGCTACGTTGACATCGTAGAGGTCAGCGGTTCGAGTCCGCTCGGGTCTACCATGATTGCCCAGAACACGGTTCGAAACGTGCAAGGACGACGCGGCTCACTCCCCCGTCCATTCCAACGCACGCCGTGACGCGAAGGCGAATAGGCGCTTAGCTCAGCTGGTTAGAGCGCTACCTTCACACGGTAGAGGTCAGCGGTTCGAGTCCGCTAGCGCCTACCATTCGCCCTCCGCCGCGCCGCGACGAGCCGAACGTGGCACGGGCGGCCAACGCCCCGGCAATCCACCCCACGACCTCTTTAGCCCGCCCCGCCGTCGTGCTCGAAAAGGAGCTGGCAGCGAACAACCGCTCCCCGGAACGCCAGCCATGAGCCAAGACGCGAACCTCCTAGACCTCACGCTCCCCGACGGCTCCGTCCGCCAGGTAGAAGCGGGGTCCACCGCCCTCGACGTCGCCCTCTCCATCGGCCCTGGCCTCGCCAAAGCCGCCGTCGGCGCCGAGCTGGAGGGCGCGCAGCTCGACCTGCGCACGCCGATCACGGGCGGCGGTCGCTTCCGGCTGTTCACCACCCGGGACGAAGACGGCGGGGACTTCATCCGCCACAGCGCCGAACACGTGCTGGCGGACGCCGTCCAGCGTCTGTGGCCCGGCACCGAGATCGACGCCGGGCGCCAAGACCATTCCGAGAAGTTCCAATACGACTTCCGCTTCCCCCGCGCCTTCACCCCCGAGGACCTCGAGAAGATCGAGGCCAAGATGCGGGAGATCTTCAAAGAGGATCACACCTTCGAGCGCATCGAGGTGTCTAGGGAGGAGGCCGAGGCGATCTTCCGCGACCGCGGCGCCGAGCTCAAGCTGGACCGCCTCGGGGACATCCCCGAGGGCGAGACCATCACCCTCTACAAGCACGGCGAGTTCCTCGACCTGTGCCGCGGACCCCACGCCCGCAGCACCAAGCAGATCGGCGCCGTGAAGCTGCTGGAGACCTCCGGCGTCTACTTCCGGGGGGACGAGAACAACGAGCAGCTGCAGCGGATCTACGGTACCGCCTTCGCCTCGAAGAAGGAGCTGAAGGCCTACGAAGAACGCCTGGAGCAGGCCCGCGCCCGGGACCATCGGCGCCTCGGCCCGGAGCTCGACCTCTTCAGCTTCCACCCCTCGGCCCCCGCCAGCCCCTTCTTCCACCCGAAGGGCGCGGCGGTCTACCGGGGCCTCGTGGACTACGTACGGGATCTCTACTACGAGTACGGCTACGACGAGGTGGTGACCCCCCAGATCCTCGACGTGGATCTCTGGCATACCTCCGGGCACTACGCGAACTACCGCGAAAACATGTACTTCACCGAGGCCGACAGCCGGCAGCTCGCGGTGAAGCCGATGAACTGCCCGACCCACTGCCTCATCTTCGGCACCCGCCTCCGGTCCTACCGCGACCTGCCGATCCGCTACGCCGACTTCGGGCGAATCCACCGCTACGAGCGCTCCGGCGTGGTGTCGGGCCTGACCCGCGTTCGCACCTTCTGCCAGGACGACGGTCACATCTTCTGCACCGAAGACCAAATCGAGGACGAGGTTCTCTCCGTCGTCTCGATGATCCGCAGGGTCTACGGCACCTTCGGCTTCGACGACGTGCTGATCGAGCTGTCCACCCGCCCCGAGAAGCGCCTCGGCAGCGACGAGATCTGGGACCACTCGGAGGAGGCCCTCGCCAAGGCCCTGCGCCGCCTCGGGGTCGACTTCGAGATCAACGAGGGGGACGGGGCCTTCTACGGTCCGAAGATCGATTTCCAGGTCCGCGACGCCATCGGCCGATCCTGGCAGCTGGGCACCGTCCAGCTCGACTACCAGATGCCGGCCCGCTTCGAGCTGAGCTACATCGGCGCCGACGGCGCCGAGCACACCCCGGTGCTGGTCCACCGCGCCATGCTCGGCTCCCTCGAGCGCTTTCTGGGCATCCTCATCGAGCACACCGTCGGCGCTTTCCCCGCCTGGTTGGCGCCGGTTCAGGCGGTGGTCCTGCCGGTGTCGGAGAAGTTCCTCGACTACGGACGCACCGTCACCGAGGCCCTGCGCAAAGCGAAGCTCCGCGTGGAGCTCGACGAGCGGGGTGAGAAGCTCGGCTACAAGATCCGCGAGGCCCAGCTCCACAAGGTTCCCTACATGCTCGTCGTCGGGGGTCGGGAGCAGGAGTCCGAAACCGTCAACGTCCGCCTGCGCACCGGCGAAGAGTTGGGGGCCATGGGCGTAGCCGAGCTGGAGCAGCGGATCGCCGACGCGGTCGCCTCCCGCCGGCAGGAGCTTTGAATCCTCCGATAGACTCAAGACACGAAACGAGACGCGAGCTGACGATAGGAGATTCGTATGCCCAAGCAGAAAACCCACCGCGGCGCCGCCAAGCGCTTCAAGGTCAGTGCCACCGGCAAGGTGCTGCGTCGTCATTCCGAGACCAGCCACATCCTGACCAAGAAGTCCACCAAACGGAAGCGCAAGCTGCGCAAGACCGCCGTGGTCTCGCCCGCCTTCGAGAAGACGATCAAGAAGCTGCTCAACTAGGAGCACAGGCGGCGCTCACCCGAGCGCCGTCACCCCAAACCAGGCTGCCGTTGGGTGAACCTGTCCAACGGGGTCATCGCCCGCAACGCGCCGGGCGGTCTACAGCTCCACCAGGAGCCAAAACGAGGTTCGGACCATGCCGAGAGTCAAACGTGGAAATAAGCGGACCCAGAAGCGCCGCAGGATCCTGAAGCTGGCCAAGGGCTACTGGGGAACGCGGTCCAACGCGTACCGCATCGCCAAGCAGGCCGTCGACCGCGCCCTCGCCTTCGCCTACCGCGATCGCCGTCAGCGCAAGCGTCAATTCCGCCGTCTCTGGATCACCCGTATCAACGCCGGTGCGCGCCAGCACGGCCTGAGCTACAGCCGGTTCATCGCCGGTCTCAAGCAGGCCAACTGCGCCATCGACCGCAAGATCCTCGCCGACCTTGCGGTCCACCAGCCCAACGCCTTTGCCCGCCTCACCGAGGTGGCGAAGGGCGCCCTGGGCTGAACCCCGTCGGCGGGTGCGACCCGCCGAATGCCTTGTCGACCGCGTTCCGGTCGGCACACCTCGAAAACCCGAGCCGGTATCGGCTCGGGTTTTCGTGTTCCCCCATCCGGTGTAGTCTCGCCGCGACGCCGGACCGCCCCCCTGGGTGGCTCCGGACGATCCCAAAGGGAGGACGATGATGACCACGGCCCAACAACATCTCACCGAGCTCGGCCAGCAGTTCGACCAGGACGCCGCGGCGGTCACCGACCGCGCCGGCTGGGACGGGCTCCGGGTCCAGTGGGTCGGCCGTAAGCAGGGCCGTCTCCGCGACCTGATGGCGCGGATGAAGGAGATTGCCCCCGAAGAGCGCCGCGACTACGGTCAGGCGGTCAATCAGCTGAAGCGCCGGGTCGAAGAGCGCCTCGAAGCCCTCGGCGACGAGCTGGACGCCAAGGAGAAGGCGGCGGCGGCGTCCGCCAACCGGCTCGACGTCACCCTCCCGGGCCGACGGCCGCAGCTCGGAAGCCTGCACCCCGTGACCCTCGCCACCCGGCAGATCGAGGCCATCTTCCTCGAGCTCGGCTACAGCGTCGCCGAGGGTCCCGAGGTGGAGAGCGACTACTACAACTTCGAAGCCCTCAACTTTCCCCCGGACCACCCGGCGCGGGAAACCCAGGACACCTTCTTCCTGGAGAACGGGCTGCTGCTTCGCACCCACACCTCCCCGGTCCAGATCCGCACCATGCTGGAGCGGGAGGCGCCGCCGATCCGGGTCATCTGCCCCGGCCGCGTCTACCGCAACGACAACGACCTCCGGCACTCCCCCATGTTCCACCAGGTGGAAGGGTTGGCGGTGGGGGAAGGGCTGACCTTCGGCGACATGAAGGGCACCCTCGAGGCCTTTCTCAAGCGACTGTTCAGCGCCGACACCGAGATCCGCCTGCGGCCCAGCTTCTTCCCCTTCACCGAGCCGTCCGCCGAGGTCGACGTCACCTGCGCCGCCTGCAAGGGCACAGGGTGCGCCACCTGCTCGAACACCGGCTGGATGGAGATCCTCGGCTGCGGCATGGTGGACCCGCGGGTCCTCTCCGAGTGCGGCATCGACCCCGACCGCTACAGCGGCTACGCCTTCGGCCTCGGCATCGACCGTGTCGCCATGAACCGCTACGGCATCCCCAACATCCGGACGCTCTTCGACAACGATGAGCGGCTTCTGCGCCAGGTGCGCACCTGAGATCGACGAGGTACGGCCATGCAGTTCTCATCGCAATGGATCACCGACCACGTCGACATGCCGGAGGGCGGCATTGACGAGCTTTCGGAACGACTGACCGGCGCCGGTCTCGCCGTCGAGGGGCGGGAAGAGGTCGCGGGGGACGTGGTCCTTGACATCGACGTCACCACCAACCGCCCCGACTGCATGAACCACCTGGGGCTCGCCCGGGAAGCCGCCGTGCTGCTGGGGACCGAGCTGCGGCCCCCCGCAGGGGACCCGCCCCGGTCCGCGGAGTCCGCCGCCGACGTCGCCACCGTGGTGGTAGAGGATTTCGACCTCTGCCCCCGCTACACGGCGATGGTGATCCGCGGCGTCCAGGTGGGGCCGAGCCCCGACTGGCTCGTCCAGCGCCTGGAGGCCATCGGCTCCCGCTCCGTCAACAACGTGGTGGACGTCACCAACTACGTGCTGTGGGAGACCGGGCAGCCCCTCCACGCCTTCGACCTCGCCAAGCTGCGGGGTGCTGGGGGTAAAGGGGCGGAGTTGCGGATCCGCCGCGCCCGCGACGGCGAAACCCTCCGCACCCTCGACGGGGAGGACCGCAAGCTCGACCCCGACATCCTGATCATCGCCGACGGCGAAGGCCCCACCGCCCTCGCCGGCGTCATGGGGGGCTTCGACTCCGAGGTGACCGACACCACGGTGGACGTGCTGCTGGAGTCCGCCCACTTCGACCCCTCCACCGTGCGCAAAGGGTCCTCCAAGCTGGCTATGCACACCGACGCCAGCCACCGCTTCGAGCGCGGCGCCGATCCGGGGGCCTGCCTGTGGGCCAACAAGCGGGCGGCGGCGCTGATCGTCGAGCTGGCCGGTGGCGAAGTGCTGACGGGGGAGCTCGACGAGCACCGGCCGCGGGCGCAGTGGCCGCCGACGGTGGACCTGGACCTCGGCCGCCTGGAGCGCTTCGCCGGCACCGACATCGGCGCCCAGGAAGTGGAGCGGATCCTCGGCGGACTCGGCTTCGCCCTCGACGCCGCGGGGGAGGGCCGCTGGACCGTCTCGGCCCCCAGCTGGCGCTACTACGACTTCGAGAACCCCCATGCCCAGGACGTCTATGAAGAGGTGCTGAGGATCTTCGGTTTCGACCGTCTCCCCACCACCCTGCCCTCCCTCGGCAATCCCGACGGCCGAACCGGTCTGGCCCACCTGCGGCGCAAATCCACCCAGGATCTGCTCGCCGCCTGCGGCCTCGCCGAGACGATCAACTTCGCCTTCCACGACCGACCCAGCGCCGACGCCTGGCCCAGCCTGTGGGGGGACCGCCCCCCCCTGAGCCTCGCCAACGCCCTCTCGGACCGCTACGACACCATGCGCCGGTCCCTACTGCCGAACCTGGTGGAGACCGCCCGCTACAACCTGCGGCGCGGCGCCGAGGCGGTGCGACTGTTCGAAATCGGCCACGTCTTCACCCGCATCGACGGGGGATCCACCGACGAACCGCAGCACGACGAGATGGACGCCCTCGCGATCGTCATCGGCGGCCACTCCGGCACCCCCTGGGAGCGCCGGGACGGCTACGACTTTTTCGATCTCAAGGGCCTGTTGGAGGCCCTGGCGGAGGGCCTGGGGACCGAGCTGGCGTTCCGCGCCGGCGATCGCCCCATGCTGGCGGACGGCTCCGTCGCCGAGATCCTTCAGGGGGACGCCGTCGTCGGCTACGCCGGTCGGTTGGACGAGGATCTCCCCTACCCCCTCTTCGTCGCCGAGCTGGCCCTCGAGCGCGTCGAGGGGCGGCTGGGTCTCGACGTCACCCCCCCCTCCAAGTTCCCGGGCATTTCGGTGGATACCACCCTGACCCACCCGGTCACCGTCCCGTGGCACGACCTCGCGGCGGCCATCGACGCCCAACGCAGCCCCGAGCTGATCCGCTTCCGACTGGAGAACCGCTACAGCGGCAAGGGGGTTCCCGAGGGCTCCGTCAACACCACGATACGTTTCTTCTACAACGCCGACGATCGCTCCCTCACCCAAGATCAGGTCAACGAGCGCCACAGCGCCCTGGCCGGTCACCTGGAATCGCGATTCGCTGAGGCGTCCTGAACCCCGCAAGGCGAACATCGCCAGGAGCTTGAGATATGTCCACCACGTGGTTGCGAGAACTTGAAGAAAAGGTCCAGGAGGCCGCCGACCGGCTGCGCCACCAGCGGGCCGAGAATGCCCGCCTCGAAGCGCGGATCGCCGAGCTCGACGATCGGGTCCAAGAGCTGGAGGGTCAGCTCGCCCAGGCCGACGACAGCGGCGAAGCCGCGTGGACCCAGGAGCGGGAGGAAATCCGCGGACGGGTCGAGAAGCTGGCGCAGCACCTCGGAGACCTCCTATCGGACGACGGGGCCGAGACCGACGGCGAAGGCCAGGCCGACGACTAGGCCCGATCGGGCCCGGCGGCCGCCGACCGGGGGGCCAGACTCCCTGTGCTATAGTCCGCCGGTGACTTAAATCTCTGATAGAGCGGAGCTTGCCAGCGCCCTCTCCAGGGACTCCCAGAACGCTTTTCGACGAGCACGTAGAACGGCAAAGAGATGTACCGATTGCCCCCGGGGCCTGCTCAGCGGGTTCGAAACATCGGGGGCCCATAAACGTTCGGTGGAATCGGCGGGCCGAACCGGAACCGCCCAGGGACCGAAACACGAGAATGGCACTCAAGAGCACCACATCGGTGGACGTGGAGATCTTCGGAGCCGTTTACCACGTGCGAGGCGAGCAAGACCGGGAGTACCTTCAGGGACTGGCGGAGATCGTCGACAGGAAGATGCGCGAGATCGGAGATCAGGTACCGGTGGTGGATACCGGAAAGATCGCGATCCTCGCGGCCCTCAATCTTGCCGACGAGCTGCTCCAATGCAACCAGCAGCAGGAAGGGGAACGGGGCGAGATCATGGAGAAGGTGGTGGAGCTGACCGGAGAGCTCACCCAAGCGCTCGATACCTGAAGACGGCTCTCAAACGGTGGCGGACAACCTCAGAACAAGATCATCGAGCTTGCATCCCCAGCGTGGCCGCAGACGAACTCACTGAGTACGTAGAACCAACGTTGTATTGCAGGGAGTCTTAATGCGCGTTGCCTGTGCCAGCCTCGCCCGCACGAGGACGCTAACGGCGCGCGACGCGGACACCCACTTGGTTAGAGCTAGGTTCTAGCCACATCAGGATTCTCTCGGCCACGCGGGGATGCATTTCATCGGCCCATCCCCAATCTCTCGATCTCACCCTCCCCCAAAGCCCCCGCCTGCTGCCCCCTGCCCTGCTGACGAACTGGGGGTGACCCGTTGACCGACATATGGATTTTGGCGGCGATCCTCCTCGCCGCCGTCTTGGGTTTACAAGCCTACTTCCTGCTCGTGCGGAAGTCGGCGACGAAGCTCACGGCCGAGGCCGAGCGCCGAGCCGAAGAGATTCGCCAGAAAGCCCAGTCCGACTACGATGCGCGCATCCGTGACGCCGACCTGGCCGCCAAAGAGAAGCTCCTCCAAGCCCGCAACGAGTTTGAGAAAGTCTCCCGCCAACAGCGGTCGGAGCTCGAAACCCTCGAACGCAGGCTGCTCCAGAAAGAAGACAACCTCGACAAGCGAACCGAGGGGATCGGCCAGCGGGAGAAGGAGTCCGCCGAGCTCGAGCGGCAGCTGGCGCGGCAGGAGAAGCACCTCGGGCAGAGCCAGGAAGAGCTCGACAAGCTGGTGGCGCAGGAGCGCCAGAAGCTCGAACAGATCGCCGGCCTCACCGCCCAGCAGGCCAAGGACGAGCTGACCCGGGTCGTCGAGTCGGAGGCCAAAAACGAAGCCGCCCACATGGTGAAGCGGATCGAGGACGAGGCCCGGGAGCAGGCCACCCGCCACTCCCAGAGGATCATCGCCAACGCCATCCAGCGCAACGCCTCCGACTACGTCGCCGAGACCGCCGTCTCCGTGGTGCTGCTGCCCAACGACGAGATGAAGGGCCGGATCATCGGCCGAGAGGGGCGCAACATCCGTGCCCTCGAAATGGCCACCGGCGTCGACCTCATCGTCGACGACACGCCGGAGGCGGTGATCCTTTCGGGCTTCGACCCCTTCCGCCGGGAGATCGCCCGGGCGGCCCTAGAGAAGCTCATCGGTGACGGCCGGATCCACCCCGCCCGCATCGAAGAGGTGGTGGAAAAGACCAAGGCCGAGTTCGACCAGCGGGTTCAGCAGGAGGGCGAGTCCGCTCTCCTGGAACTGAACATCCCCGACCTCCACCCGGAGCTAGTGCGCCTCCTCGGCAAGCTGCGGTTCCGCACCTCCTACGGTCAGAACGTCCTGAAGCACTCCAAAGAGGTCGCCTACCTCGCCGCCACCATGGCCGCCGAGCTGCGGGCCGATGTCCACGTCGCCAAGCGGGCGGGCCTGCTGCACGACATCGGCAAGGCCGTCGACAAAGAAATGGAGGGTAACCACCTGGAGCTCGGCATCGATCTGCTGCGCAAGTACGGGGAATCCGAAAAGGTGGTCCACGCCATGGCCTGCCACCACGGCGACTACGATCCGGAGACGGTGGAGGCGGTGCTGGTGACCGCCTCCGACGCCCTCTCCGCCGCCCGCCCCGGCGCCCGACGCGAGATCCTGGAGAGCTACATCAAGCGGCTGGAGAAGCTGGAGGACCTCGCCAACGGCTTCAAGGGCGTCCAAAAAAGCTTCGCCATTCAGGCCGGCCGCGAAGTCCGTGTCATCGTCGACTCCGCCAAGATCGCCGACGAGGAGGCCATCTGGCTGTCGAAGAACATCGCCAAGAAGGTGCAGAGTGAGCTCACCTACCCCGGTGAGATCAAGGTGACGGTAATCCGCGAAACCCGCTCCATCGAGTACGCCCGATGAACCCACACGATCCAGATTCCACACCCGAGACCGCGCCGGTGCGGATCCTCTTCGTCGGCGACGTCATCGGCAGGCCGGGGCGCCGGGTGCTCCAGCGCTGGCTCCCCAGGCTGGTGGACGAGCGCCGCCTGGACTACGTCATCGTCAACGTCGAGAACTCCGCCGGCGGCATCGGGGTCACCCCCGACGTTATCCGCGAGTTGGACGCACTCCCCATCGACTGCTACAGCAGCGGCAACCACATTTGGGACAAGAAGGAGGGATTGCCCCTCCTGTCGAAGGAACCCCGCCTCCTGCGCCCCGCCAACTACCCCGAGGGCAATCCGGGCACGGGCCTCCACATCGGCGAGACCGCCGGCGGCGTCAAGGTGGCGACCCTCAACCTCGAGGGCCGGGTGTTCATGAAGACCCTCGAAGACCCCTTCCGGGTGGCGGATCAGGTCCTCGCCGGCCTGCCGGAGGACGTCAAGATCGTCGTGGTGGACTTCCACGCCGAGGCGACGAGCGAAAAACAGGCCATGGGCTTCTACCTCGACGGCCGCGCGTCCGGGGTCTTCGGCACCCACACCCACGTCCCCACGGGGGACGAGCGCATCCTCGCCGGCGGCACCGCCCTCATCACCGACGTCGGCATGACCGGGCCGTACGACAGCATCATCGGCTTCAAGGTCGAAAAGGTGCTCCAGCGCTTCGCCACCCAGCGCAACGTCCACCTCGAAGTGGCGAAGAAGGATCTGCGCCTCGCCGCCGCCTACATCGAGGTCGACCCCGCCAGCGGAAAGACCTCGGCCATCGAGCGCCTGTTGCTCCCCATGCCCGACTGATGCTCCCCATGCCCGACTGATGCTCCCCGTGCCCGACTGACCCGGTCGGATTCCCCCACCGCCGCTCCGCCCCGAAGGCGGGGCGGCGACGGGTCGCCCCCCTTGGGCTACTGCTGGCGGGTCTTGTAGCCCGAGGGGATGGTAAAGATGTCGGCGGACAGGGAGTCGGTGGAGATCTCGGTAGCCGTGGTCGTCATCGTGAAACCGAGCCGCTTCATCATCCGGGCCATCATGCCGGAGCCGTCGAAGCGCACCCCGATCTCCGAGTGGAGACCCACGCCCTTGCCAGCCATCGACTTGTAGAGGGCGCTCATGCCCTTCTCCCGGCCCGGCTGCTGCTCGGCGGCGCGGGGATCACCGAGGAACATGCCGCGGTCGGCCATCGCTTCGTAGAACGCCAGGTACTCCTCGCGGCCGGGGGCGTCCGGAGCGAGGCGGACCGGCCCCTCCACCACCACGTCCAACGACATCGGCTGGTCCGAGGCCGCCGCCGTGACGCGGATGCTCATCTGGTGGACGTCGCAGTCGTAGCCGAGGATCTGCCGGGACTCTCCGGTGGGCTCCACCGAAACCTTCACGTCCTGGTCGGAAATCGCCTCCTGCTGCTGAGAAAGCTGCCTCAGGTCGAAGACGTCGGCGCGCTTCTTCTTCGAGTCCAGGACCACCATCTGCCGCTTGTCCAGGTCCAAAAGGGTCGACATCACCTTATTGCCCTGACGATGGTCCGTCCGCAGCTTCATCCCTTGGATGTAGGTGACGGTCTCGCCGTCGCCGGCGCTGGCCATTCCCGAGCCCGTCACCTGGGCGGTGATCTTGAGGTCCGCCTGGGCGGAGGAAACGAGGGTAAGAGCGAGCACGCAGGAAAGATAAAGCAGGCGTCGCATCGGCTATTCTCCTAGAAGTCCGTAGCTAAGGGGCGGGCCGAACGGGCCCGCCGGGATGTCGTGTTTCGGCGGGGAGCAACGCGTCGCGCGTCCCAAAACGGGGACATGTTACCGTCCGCGTCGATTTCCGGTCACGTCCGTCCAGGAGCCTGAACCCGCGATGCAGAAAGTCAAGATCTACACCGACGGCGGATCCAAGGGCAATCCGGGCCCCGGCGGCTACGGCGTCGTGCTGCTCTACGGCGAGCACCGTAGGGAGCTCTCCGGGGGCTTTCGGCAGACCACCAACAACCGCATGGAGCTGCTGGCGGCCATCGAGGGTCTCGGGGCCTTGAAGCGGGCCTGCGAGGTGACCCTCTACTCCGATTCCCGCTACGTGGTGGACGGTATGACCAAGGGTTGGGCCAGGCGCTGGCGGGCCAACGGCTGGCGCCGGAACCGAGCGGGGGACCAGGCCCTGAACGCCGACCTCTGGGGACGCCTCCTCGAGGTGGCAGAACGCCACAGAGTCACCTTCGAGTGGGTGCGGGGCCACGCTGGAAACGAGCACAACGAGCGCTGCGACGAGCTGGCGTCCGCCGCCGCCATCGACGGCGACCTCGACGTCGACGGGGTGTACGAAGCCTCCGCCGGGTCGGCCTCCGCCCCCTGACGCCCGTGCTATCCCCTCCTGACGGCGCCGAGCATGGGCTCGGGGAGAAGATTCGACTCTTCTCGACTTGATTTTTGATTAATCAAAATATAGTCTTCTAAAAGTCGCATCTGCCCCTTCGAAATTCCCAAGCTCTGGAGACAGGCCGCCATGAAAACCCTCAACCTCCTCGTTTCGCTCACCGCGCTCCTCACCCTGCCATCGCTGGGGCGGGCGGAGTGCGCGTTTGAAGCCACAGTGGTGGACGCTGAGCAGGGGCCGGTGGCCGGCGCCGTGGTCCACGTCTTAGGGGCCGACCTACAGCTCGTCAGCGACGAAGGGGGACGCGTCTGCGCCGGCGAGCTGGCTCCGGGGAAACAGCCCCTGCTGGTGGTGGCGGAGGGCTTCTCCGTGCTCGACGCCGCCGTCACCAAAGCGGCGGAGACTCCCCTGCGGGTCACACTCCAGTTGACCCCAGCGTTCGGCGAAGAGCTGGTGATCACCGGCACCCGAACCGCGAAGCGCCTGGCGGACACGCCGGTCCACGTCCAGCGAATCCCCCGCGAATCGATCGAGGCTTCGGCCTCCCGCACCCTGGCGGACGCCATCGAGCTGACGCCGGGGGTGCGGATCGAAAGCAACTGCCAGAACTGCAACTTCTCCCAGGTGCGCATGCTCGGCCTGGAGGGCCCCTACTCCCAGATCTTGGTGGACGGCCAGCCGACGGTCTCGTCCCTCGCCCTGGTGTACGGCGTCGAGCAGTTCCCCGCCAGCGCCCTCGAAAGCATCGAAGTGGTCAAGGGCGGCGGCGCCGCCATCTACGGAGCCGGCGCCGTGGGGGGCGTGATCAACCTCATTCCCCATTCCCCACTGGAAACCCACCTGACCTTGGAAACCCGCAGCCTCGAAACCGGCGGCGAGCCGGGGTACAGCCTGTCCGCGATGGGGGATTACAGCCCCCACGGGCGGCGCACCGGCGTCTCGATCCTCGCCCAGCGGGACGAAGTGGACCCCGCCGACCTCGACGGCGACGGTTTCACCGAGGTCACCAGCCGGGAGCTGACCACCGTGGGGGTCCGGGCCGAGCACTACATGCTCGAAGACCGTTCCCGCCTTTCGGGGGAGCTCAACTGGACCGAGGCGAGCCGCCGGGGCGGTGACCTTGCGCGGTTCAACCTGCGGCCCGACGAAACGGAGCTCACCGAGGAGATCTCCACCGACCGCCTCGGGCTTTCCCTCGGCTTCCTGCACACCGTCTCCCCCCGCTTCGACTATCGACTGGCGGCGTCCTACGCCGACACCTCCCGCGACTCCTACTACGGAGCGGGCTTCGACCCCAACGCCTACGGCACCACCGAGAACCCCCTGTGGATCGTCGACTCCCAGGCCAACCTTTACCACCGCCGGGGGACCTACAGCCTCGGCGCCAGCTACAGCCGCGACGAAACCGACGACCGCCAGCCGGGCTACGGCCGCATCCTCCGAGAAACCAACACCAACGTCGGTGCCTACCTTCAGGACGACCGCAAGATCGGCGACAAGGTGACGGTGATCTACGGCGTCCGCGCCGACGACCACTCCGCCCTGTCGGATCCGGTGGTGCTTCCCCGCATCGCGGCGATGGTGGCCCCCCGCAGCGACCTGACGGTTCGCCTGTCCTTCGCCCAGGGTTTCCGCGCCCCGGTGACCTTCGACGAGGATCTCCACATCGAGCTGGCGGGGGGCGCCGCGCGGGTCATCCGCCAGGCCGAAGGGCTCGTCGAGGAACGCTCCGACGCCTACCTCGCATCCCTCGAATGGCGCCCGACCTTCGGCCGGAAGGGCAGCGCGTCGATCGAGGTGGCGGCGTTCAGGACCGACCTGGACGACCTCTTCGACGTCATCGATGCCGACGATCCGACCACCGAGCAGCGGGAGTTCCTCCGGGTCAACGCCGAGGGGGCCCGGGTGGAGGGGGTCGAGTTGACGGCGGCGGTGCGCTGGGGCTCGCGGCTGACGCTGCAGGCCGGCTTCGTCGTCCAGAGCTCCCGCTTCGAGGTCCCGGAGCCGGACTTCGGCAGCTCCGACTTCTTCCGCTCCCCGGACCAGTACGGAACCCTCAGCCTGCAGGCCAGGCTGCCCGCCGACCTCGACCTCTTCCTCGCCGCCCGCTACACCGGCTCCATGGTGGCCCCCCACTACGCCGGCTTCATCGACGAGGACCGGCTCGAAACCACCCCGTCGTTCGTGGAGCTCGACCTCAACCTGTCCCGCGCCTTCGAGGTCGCCGGCCACACCCTGACCGTCACCGCCGGCGCCAAGAACCTCACCGACGAGTACCAGGACGACCTCGACCAAGGTCCAGACCGGGACTCCAACTATGTCTATGGACCGCGCCTGCCCCGGACGTACCAGCTCGGCCTGAGGTGGCGGCTGTGATCCGCCTCCCCGCCCGGTGGCGCGGCGCCGGGCGCCGGGGGACCGTCGCCGGGCTCTTGGCGGCCGCGCTGCTCGGCGGGTCCACGGCCCTGGGGGCGACGGAGGGGTCGATCTGGCGGACCGAGTCCTTTACCGACATGGAGGGCCGCACCTACACGGCGGACCAGCTCGACGGCAGGGTCGTCCTGCTGGATTTCTGGGCCACCTGGTGCGCGCCGTGCCTTGCGGAGCTGCCCCACCTCAAAGCGCTTCAGGATCGTCACGGCGACGACGGCCTCCTGATCCTTGGGATCGCCCTCGACGCCATCGAACGCCGGGACCTGCGCTCGTTCCTCCTGCGCCACGGCGTCCACTGGCCGCAGATCCACCTCCGGGACGGGACCCAATCCGAGACTGCACAGCGCTTCGGCATCGAGGCGGTTCCCGCCACGGTACTGGTGGACCGTCGGGGTCGGCTCGTCGCTCGGGATCTGCGGGGGGAGGCCCTCGCGAAAGTGGTGGGGACCCTCGTTCAGCTGGGGGAGTGAAGCCCTTCAGAGGCCGCGGGCTTCGGCCCGCGCCTCCTCCAGAGCCCGGCGCACCCGCTCCGCCAGGGGCTTGCGGTCCGTCGCAGGATCGAGGCCCGCCGTCTCAATGGGCTCCCCCACCACCAGGCCCACCTTGCCGGAGCGCAGCCTCAGGGTCTTCGCCCCCAGGGCCCGGCCCGTACCCGCCAGCCCCACCGGCAGCACGGGCACGCCGGCCTGGATCGCCGCCGCCAGACCGCCGGCCTTGAGGCGGCCCACCCCTTCCCCCTCGTGGCGGGTGCCTTCGGGGAAGATCAGCACGCACTTGCCCTCCCGGGCCAGCTCGCCGATCCGGCGGATGCTCTCCCGGGCCCGCTCCGTGTGGTGCCGGTCGACGAACACCATGCCCATGGCCCGGATGTACCACGCGAGAAACGGAACCGACGCCAGCTCCTGCTTGACCAGGAACCGCAGGTTCACCGGTAGGCAGTGGAACAGCACCGGGATGTCCAGCAGCGACCTGTGATTGCTGGCGACGAAGTAGGCCCGGCTCCAATCCACCCCGTCTACGCCGCGGGCCCGCACCTTCCAACCGCCGATGCGCAGGATCGCCGGTGCCCAGGCCCACCGCGCCATGGCCAGGGAGCGTTCCGTATTCCCCGTCAGGACCCGGGCCACCAGCGCTGTTGTGATGCACCCCGCCGACCAAAGGGACACGAGGATCACCTGCACGACGTTGACCGGCCACCAGAGCAAATCCCGAAAGGTCACGACGCCTCCTTTTCCGGCCGTTTTGATCCGCCCTCTTTTTTGCCATAGGCGGCGAGGGCTGGCAAGACCAGGAGGGTGGCGCCGAGGCAGGCCAGCACCCCCGCGCACACCAGCAATCCGCCGTTGCGCAGGCCCGGGACGCTCGACAGGGCCAGGCTGCCGAAGCCGATGCAGGTGGTCACCGTGGTGACGGTCATGGCGAGGGCGGCGGACCGCACGGAGGCGATGAGTCCGACGCCGCCGCGGGCGCCGTGGACCGCGTGCAGGCCGTCGTCGATCCCGATTCCCAGGAGCATGGGAACCACCGCCAAACCCAGCAGATCCAGGGGGCGGCCGAGGGCCCCCCAAGCCCCCAGGACCCAGATCGACCCCAGGGTCACCGGTAGCAGGGACAGGGCCGCCCGGACGGGTCGCCCGCGGAACGACAGCCACACCACCAACAGCACCCACGTCGCCGCCACCCACGCCAAACGGCGCAGGTCCTGGCCGGCGAGGCTTCGCATCTCGGCCCCGAGGCGGGTGGCGGCCGCCACGCCGGCCCCTGGGGCGGCGGTGTCGATGGCCCCCAAGAGCTCCTCCGGCGGGCCTTCGGGCCATAGCCCTCTGGGAACGCGGACCCGCAGGGCCGCCAGCGTCCCGCCGTCCGGGGAGTCCCGGACCAGCTCCGAGAGCCCGTCGGGCCAGTCCCCCCGCCCGGGGGCACCGGGGTCGAGGCCGGTGCCGAACGCCCGCAGGGCGTCAAGGCCCGGGGCGAATCCCCGGGGGGCTAGGCCCTCCTCCAGAAGGGCGGCTTCGAGGGAATCGGCGGCGGCGGCGAACGGCATCTCCCCGAGGCGCCGCAGCCGTTCCCCGAGCCCAGAACCCGCCGCCAGCCAATCGCCGGCGGAGGTCACCTCCACCCGTCCGCCGCCGGCCGACTCCAGAAGCGCCCCGACGGCCGCCGACCGGTCCAGGGCCTCGGGGAGGTCATCCCCGCGCACCACCACGGTCCAGCCGTCGAGTCCGACGTCGAACCGCTCCCCCAGGAGGGCCTCCGCCGCCAACGCAGGATGGTCCTCCGGCCGCAGGGCCCGGGGGTCCGCCGACAGCTCCAGCCGTAGCAGGCCCACCGCCGACGCCGCGGTCAGCACCGCCGCCAGCGCCAGCACCAGGCGAGGACGCCCGGCGGCGCCGAGAACGACCCGAGTGGTCCACCGCTCCAGCCATCCCCATACGCGGCCCGGGGCCCCACCGGCTCCCTGCACCACGACCGCTGCGCCGGCCGTCACCGATGCCAGGAGCACCGCCAGGATACCGATCGCCACCACCACCCCCAGCTCCCGTAGGGGACGGAAGTGGGCCACGGCGAGGGTGGCGAAGCCGGCGGCGGTGGTTAGGGCGGAGGTGGCGATGCCCGCGCCGGCGTGGCGCCACGCGGAGCGCAGGGCCGTCGCCCCGTCGGCCCCGCCCAGAAGAGCCCGCCGAACATGGGCGCCGCCGTGGATGCCGTAATCCACCCCGAGCCCCACGAGCACCGCCGAGAAGCCGAGGGAGACGGCGCTGAGCCGCCCGAGCACGAGGCCGAGGGCGCCGGCGGTCCACGCCAGGGCGGTCCCCAGGGCCACCAGCAGAGCGACGGGGAGACGCCAGGCGCCGAACACCAGCCGCAGCACCAGGGCGCAGGCCAGGGCCGAGCCCGCCACCGTCCACTGGAGGTCCCGGCGCAGGGTGGCCTCGTCCTGGGCGGCGTAGAGGGGGCCGCCGACGGCGTGGAATCGCAGCCCGGCTCGGCCCCCCGGATCCACCTCGGCGGCCACCTCGTCGAAGGCGGTCCGCAGCTGGCGCCAGAGCTCGCGGCCGCCGGCGGCGTCCAGCTCCGAGCCCCTCGGGGTCAGCAGCAGCATGGCCGCGTCGCCGGAGTTGGACCGAAAGCCGCCGGTCCAGGGGTCCACCCGCGCCCCGGCCGCCGCCGTAAGCCCCGGCAGGTCGGCCACGAGGCCCAGGGGATCCACCGCCAGGAGACGCTTCTGGGCGCCCCCCGCCGGGGTCCGCAGCAGCGACCGCAGCTGCCGCGCCCGGGCCCGAATCCGCTCCGGAGAAAGTCGCGTTTCGAGGTCCCCCAGGGCGGCCTCCGGCAGCAACAGGGGCGCCCGGCGGGCGACGAAGCGGTAGAAGAACGCTTCATCCTGCGGCTCCAGGCCGCGGCGCACCGCGGCCACCTCGGCGCTGCCCCCGAGGCGCGTCGCCAGACCGTCCACCGCGGCCACCAGAATGCCCCCCCGGTCCACGGCGGAGTCGGCGGCGGAGTCCGTACCCGCGACCGGGTCCCGCCCCGACTCGGAGACCGATTCCACGAGGACGAAGACCTTCCCGGCGCCGCCGAAGTGTTCGAGGAAGGTTCGGTAGTCCTCCGCCGCCGGCGCGTCGTCCGGCAGCAGGGACACCAGGTCCGCCTGCAACTCCAACTTCGACGCCGGTATCAGCGCCGCCAGCACCGAGCCCAGCACCAGGGCGAGCACCGTCCACGGACGGCCGGCGATACGGCGAAGGGGGGACATCAGGCCACCGGCGCGCCCCGTAGAGCCACCGGCACCCCACACCGGACGGGGATCACGCCCCGGCCCCGGGGTCCCGGCGGTCCAGCACCGCCCACGCCGCCGCCCCCCCCACCGCCATGGAGCTCACCAGCCAGCGGCCGGCGGTGGGCACGGCGCCGCCGGCGAAGGGCACGGGGCCGAGCTCGGGATCCGCCTCGGCGAAGCCGGGGGTCGGCGCCAAGTCCCACCCCTCGAGGGCCAGGAGCGCGCCGGAGAGCAGGGCGCCGCCGTGCTCGCCGCCGTAGGCCTTCGGAACCACGGGACTGGGGACCCCATCAGCTCCCCAGAGGAGGCGGCCGCAGGCAGCCTCCAGGCGATCGCCGGCGACGCTGCCGCAGGCCCCCGACACCCAGCCGGAGAGGTCCGCCGGGCCCAGGCCGTGGCGGGCGAGGCCCGCCGCCAGACCCGCAGCCAGGTGCTCCGGATCCAAGCCCCAGCCCGCCGGCGGCGACGAGGGATCGAAGGCTGAAAGGCCGGCGCGGATCGTCCCCACCACCCGTCCACCCCGCTCCAGCGCCGCCGACGCGGGTTCCAGCACGCAGGCTGTCGCCCCTTCGGAGACCAAGAAGCCCCGGCGCCGGAGGTCGAAGGGGCGGGCCACCTCCTCCCCGCCGCGGCTCCCCGCCAAAGCGCCGAAGCGGTCGAGGATGGCATGGAGCAGGGGTTCCGCCTCGTCCACCGCCACCACCAGGGCCCGCGACGCGCGGCCCGACGCCACTTCCCGGGCCCCCTTGGCGAGGGCGAGGAGGGGCCCAGCCTGCCGCTGGGTGATGGTGACGTTGGGGCCCCGGGCCCCGAGCCGCAGGGCGACCTGGGCCGCAGACGCGTTGGCCACCGACTCGGTGAAGAGGGCGGGGGACGCCGCCGTCGGCGCCTCGTGAAAAATTTGCCGCAGGAGGGATTCGGTAAACGTGGAAGGGCCGTAGGAGGTGGCCGTGATCACCGCAGTGTCGGGACCCGGATCGTCGCCGAGGCCGGCGTCGTCGAGGGCCAGGCGGGCCGCCGCCACCGCGAAGCGGGACGGCGGGCTCATGCGGCGGCCCTCCCGGGACGACAGCCACTCCCCGAGGGACGTCGGGTCCACCCGCGCCGCCAGCCGAGCGCCCCGGCGGCGGTGGTAGCCGCCTCCTCGGTCCACCTCCACCGGCCGCGGACCGCCCTCGGCCCAATGCTTCGCCAGGGCCCCTTTGCCGCAGCCCTCGGGGCCCACCGGACCCCAGCCGGTGATGGCGACGGCTTCGGTCACGACCCGGAACCCCCCTCGGCGCGGGGTTCCGGCCCCGCCAAGACGAGGGCGACGTTGGAGCCGCCGAAGGCCAGGCTCGTGGACACCGCCACCGTACGCTCGACAACCCGGGACCCGCCCAGCACCAGGTCCACCGGAGCCTCGGGATCCGCTCCGTCGGCGGGGTCGCCGGGGACCCCGTGGACGCGCCCCCTTTCGAGGCACAGTGCCGTGGCCACCGCCTCGATGGCGCCTGAGCCCCCCAGCAGGTGACCCACCACCCCCTTCGTCGACGTCACCGGCAGGGACCCCCGGCCGTCGCCGAAGACCGAAGCGAGGGCCCGGGCCTCCGCCCGGTCGTTGTGGGGGGTGCCGGTGCCGTGGGCGTTGACGAACCCCCCCCGGCCGGGGTCCAGCCCGGCGTCCCCCAGGGCGGCGGAAACGGCCCGGGCGGCCCCTTCTCCTTCAGGATGGGGGGCGGTCATGTGGTGGGCGTCACAGGAAGCGCCGCGGCCGAGCACCACGGCTCGGATCCGGGCCCCCCGTGCCCGCGCATGGGCGACGGTCTCCAGGACCAGCATCCCCGCCCCTTCCCCCAGGCTCATCCCGCCGCGGTCCGCGCGAAAGGGCCGACAGGGCTTCTCGTCCACCGCCCGCAGGGCGTTGAACCCGGCGTAGGTCAGCTGACAGAGGGCGTCGGCGCCGCCGGCCAGGGCCACCTCCACGTCGCCGGCCCGCAGGGCGTCCACCGCCTCCGCCACCGCCAGCCCGCCCGACGCGCAGGCCGACGAAAGGGCCACCACCGGTCCGCCGAGGCGGAGGGCGCGGGCCACCGCATTGGCGGGGCCATCCAGGGGGTGGCTCGCCAGCGGCGCCACCCGTGGGTGGCCCCCGGCCCCGAGGTCCTGGAAGAAGGCCTCCCCCTCCGCCATGGCGGCGGTACTGCCGCCGAAGTAGAGACCCGCCCGCGCGGCATCCCCGGGGCGAAGGCCGGCGCCGCTCCACGCCTCGACGGCCGCCGCCAGGGCGAATCGATCGCACCGCGATCCCTCACCCCAGCCGGCCAGGTCCCGCCAAGGGCCGTCCGGCGGCGGCTCGCCGACCTCGCTCGCCACCCCGGTCCGGTGGCCGGTGACGTCGAAGGTCCGCGGCGGGCCGATGGTGGTGCGCCCGGTGTCGAGGCCCCGCAGGAAGGCGTTTACGCCCCATCCCCAAGCGGTGACAGCACCGAGGCCGGTGACGGCGACCGTGGCGTCGGGCCACCGTGGATCCGCGGAAAGGGTCGGCATGATGGGTGGGTTAGGATCGGCGGCGCGGCCAGAGAAAGCGGTCAGAGGGAGGGGGCCACGCCGGGGCTCAGAACCCCCAAAGTATAGCAACTCGACCATGCCCAGAGCACCCGCCCACCGCCGAGCACCCCCGCCGCCGACCCCCTCCGGATTCCCAGGGCGCCACCCCAGGCGTTGGTGCCCCACCCCGCTGCTCGGCGCCACCGCCGTCGTCACCGCGGGGGTCCTGGCGTGGGGGCTTCGACGGTCCACAACGAAGCGTGGACTAGCGCTAGCCCTCGCCGCCCAAGGACCGATGCTGGCCGCCAGCCTGGCCCCCCGCTCGCACTGGCTGGGCCCCAACCTCACCCGCCTGCCGGGCGACGACCCGGCGGTGGCCCTGACCTTCGACGATGGCCCCGACCCCGAGGTGACGCCGAGGGTCCTCGACCTCCTGGAGGCCGCCGACCTGCGGGCCAGCTTCTTCGTCATAGGCCGCCGCGCCGAGCGCCACCCCCGCCTGGTGGCCGACATCGCGTCGAGGGGGCACCGGATCGAAAACCACACCCATCGCCACGCCCCCGCCTTCGCCTTCGGCGGCCCCCGCTCGATGGGGGAGGACATCGGCCGGGCCCAGCGCCTGGTGACCGAGATCACCGGCCGGCCGCCGGCCTACTTCCGCGCTCCGGCGGGGATGCGCAATCCGCTCCTGGAACCGGTGCTGGCGGGCCTGGGGCTTCACCTCGCCTCGTGGACCCGCCGCGGCTTCGACACCATCGACCGTTCGCCACAGCGGATCCTCTCCCGACTCACGAAGGGCCTGCGGGCCGGCGACATCCTGCTCCTCCACGACACCGTCCAGAGACGGCGCGGCAACCCGCCGGTGCTGGATGTCCTGCCCCCTCTCCTGGACCGCATCGCCGCGGCGGGCCTCGGCGCCGGCCCGCTGCCTGAGCCGGAGGGGGGGCTGGACGGGGGCCCTCAGCCGCCGATCTGAACCAGCCGGGTCTCCTGGACCTTCTGGGCGGAATGGGCGTCGACGAGGTCGGAGTGGCAGGAGGCCTTGTCGCCGCCACCACCCCCCACCGCCTTGCGGGTCTTGGAGGCGAGGCGGTGGACCTCCTCCGGCGACAGCACACCCCGCTGCTCCAGGATCTGCCGCTGTTCCTCCGTCAGCGCGGCGGAGACCTTCGGCTTCTCCCAGGCGTAGGCGTCGGCCTTGCCGGAGGCGAATTCCTGGATCTCCTTGGAGATGCGGACGCTGCACCAGTCGTGCCCGCACATGGCGCAGAAGTCGGTGTCGACGTCGAGATCTTCGTCGTGGAAAGCGCGGGCGGTGTCGGTGTCGAAGGCGAGGTCGAAGTGCTCGTCCCAGTTGAGGGCCGCCCGCGCCTTGGTCAGCTCGTCGTCCCAATCCCGACTGCCGGGGATGCCGAGGGCGACGTCGGCGGCGTGGGCGGCGATCTTGTAGGCGACGCAGCCCTGCTTGACGTCGTCCCGCTTGGGCAACCCGAGGTGCTCTTTGGGGGTCACGTAGCAGAGCATCGAAGCGCCGTGGTAGGCCGCGGCGGTGGCGCCGATGGAGCTGGTGATGTGATCGTAGCCGGGGAAGACGTCGGTCACCAGGGGCCCCAGTACGTAGAAGGGGGCGCCGTGGCACAGGCGGCGCTGCAGCTTCATGTTGTACTCGATCTGGTCGAAGGGTACGTGGCCGGGCCCCTCCACCATCACCTGCACGCCCTTGGCCCAGGCCCGCTCGGTCAGCTCACCCAGGACCTCCAACTCCGCCAGCTGGGCGTCGTCGGTGGCGTCGGACAGGCCGCCGGGGCGCAGGCCGTCGCCGAGGGAGAAGGAGACATCGTACTCCCGCATGATGTCGCAGATGTCGTCGAAGAGCTCGTACATGGGGTTCTGCTTGCCGTGGACCAGCATCCACTTGGCGAGCAGGGAGCCGCCGCGGGAGACGATGCCGATGAGCCGCTTCTTGACGTAGGGCAGGTGCTCCCGCAGCACCCCGGCGTGGATCGTGAAGTAATCGACCCCCTGGCGGGCCTGGTGCTCGAGGGTGTCGAGGATGATGTCGTGGGAGAGGTCCTCAAGCCGACGGCGGAGGATCATGGAGTAGATTGGCACCGTGCCGATGGGTACCGTGGACTCCCGCAGGATCGCCTCACGGCAGGCGTCGAGGTCGCCGCCGGTGGACAGGTCCATGACGGTGTCGGCCCCCCAGCGCACCGACCACGCCATCTTCTCGACCTCTTCGTCGGTGCCGGAGGACACGGGGGAGGCGCCGAGGTTGGCGTTGATCTTGGTCAGGGAGGCCCGGCCGATGGCCATGGGGTCGAGCCGGTAGCCGAGGTGGACCGTGTTGGCGGGGATGATCATCCGCCCCGCCGCGACCTCGCCCCTCACCTGCTCCGCCGTGAGGTGGGCCTCCCGCTCCGCCACCCTGAGCATCTCGGGGGTGACGATTCCCAGTCGCGCCTTTTCCAGCTGGGTGACGGCCCCCTCGGCGCCGCGGGGGGACGGATTGAAGTCCCAGGCGGTCTTGTCGGACGCCGGCGGCATGCCGGGGGTATCGGGGGAGGTGAAGGCCAGGGGTCCGCCGATGTCGGCGGCGAGGGCGAAACTCCCGGGGGTGGTCCCCTGGGCGGAGGACGACGGATTGGCCGCTCCGCGGGTGGGGACACCGAGGCGTAGGCTGGGGGACGCTCCCGCATGGGCGTTCTGCGCATTCTGGGTCATGGCGATTCTCCAGGGCCGTTTCGGGTTCGGTGCCTAGGCGCGCTTTGGGAATGCCACGTTGGACGCTTCCCTACGCCGGTACGATCCGGATCAGGTTCCACGGGTGCTTCTCAGCGGTGCCCTACCCGAAGGGAAAAGGGGGACCGCGCCCCGAGCGTGCACGGAGTGTACCCCAGGACCAAGGCCCGCACGCCTTGGGACACGGGGTCGGGTCTTGCCAAGGGGACCCCCGCCGTGATCGACTTCGCCCGTCGGTCCCCGACGCCCCCTAACGGTCCTCCCCGCCATGGAACCATCCCCCCGAGTCTTGATCGTCGGCGCCGGTCCCTACGGCATCGCCATCGCCCAGGAGCTTTGGCACCGGGGCGTGCCGTTCGACATCGTCGGCGAGCCCTTCGAGCTGTGGCACCGCCACACCCTCCGCACCATGAAGCTGCGCTCCGACCCCCGGGGCAGCGAGGTGCCGAGCCGCGACCGAAGGTACGACTTCCTGAAGTTCCTGCGTTCCCGGAACCTCGACGACTCCCACAAGGCGCGGGTTCCGGTGGTTCCTTTCCGCGACTACCTGCGGGAGGTGACCGACGCGCTGCCCTTCGACATCCACCGGGCCAAGGTGGAGCACCTCGAACGACGGGGGGACGGATTCGTCGCCCGCTGCGACGACGGAGCAGAGCTCACCGGCCGCTTCGCCGTCCTCGCCACCGGCAGCGGCGCCCACCGCCATCTCCCCGAGGCCCTGCGGGCGCTGCCGGCGGAGCGGGTCCTCCACAGCTGGGACACCGAGGCCATCGAGGCGCTGGCGGGTCAGCGGGTGCTGGTGTTGGGGGCGGGTCAGTCGGCGGCGGAGTCGGTGGAGGCCCTCGCCGACACCAACCGGGTGACCTGGGCCCCCCGCCACGAGCCCCTCTTCTTCCGCGAGCCACTGAGGCTGCCGACGCCCCTGTTCAAGGCGTCGCTGGCGGTGTCGTCGGCGTTCTACTACATCCCCCCGGCGCTTCTCCGGCTGTTCTCCAAAGCGGTGTTCCGCACCACCGTCACCCCAGACCTGCGGCCGGTCTGGACCCGGGACGACGTGGAAACCGTGATCGCCGACGCCGACGGCCTGGAGCTGCGGTCGACGGACGACGGCATCCACAGCGGCAGGACGGGCGAGACCTACGACGCGGTGGTGGCGGCCACCGGCTACCGCTACTCCCTGCGGGGCCTCCCCTTCCTCGCAGACACCCTGCGGTCGGAGCTGGGTGACCCGGACGCGGTGCCCACCCTCGACCGCAGTTTCCAGACCCCGGCCCCTGGCGTCTTCCTGGTGGGGGGCATCGCCGAAGGGGCCTTCGGACCGGCCCAGCGTTTCCTCCTCGGCGCCCGCCACGCCGCGCCGAGGATCGCGCGGGCGCTCCAAAACGGCGCGGGTTGACGGCCGTCGCGACGTCCGCCCGGGGGGCG